>JARGFU010000028.1 GCA_029210625.1 Deltaproteobacteria bacterium
CGCCGCGCCGGCGACCGAGCCAGCCGCCGCGCCGCCGCCGGTGGCCCGCCCCCCCGCGGGCGCCGCACCCTCGATCGACGCGCCGCCACCGGTGGCGAGCCCCGAGGCCAACGAGTAGCACTCTCCTGTCGCTTCCTTTTGGGGACACCAACCCGGGAAGCGGTTAGAGTGGGGTACTGCCCTCCAACTGCCTCTTCCTGGCAGGAGGAGGCTCTCGACTGCTGGAGGCCAGATGGGGCTGTTCGACGAGCCGGGGCTGGCGACACTCTTTCCCAGATATCTCTTCCTCGAGCCTCTTCTGACGGGAGCCCGGGTCCTCGAGATCGGCACGGAGGGCCACGAGGCCAGCCGTACGGGCGCCTTCCTGCGAGAGCGGGGGGCCCGCAGCGTGACGGTGCTCGCGCCGGGCCTGCGGCCCGGGAGCGCCGATGGGGTCGAGCACGCCGCCCTCGGCGAGGGCGGTGAGCTGCCCGCGAGCCTGCCCGGAGGGCCCTTCGACCTCGTGATCTGCACGGACGCGGCCTTCCTGGTGGAGATGCTGCCCGAGATCGAGGCGCTCCTCTCCCGTCGCGGCCGGGTCGTGGCCTGGGCCCGGGGGGGTGAGGCCCGGGCCCCCGAGGGCCTGCTGCGCGAGCCGGAGGAGGGTCTGGACTACGCCGAGCTGGTGGAGCCCCTGAACGAGCGCTTCGCCTCGGTGGAGGTGGTGGTGGAGTCCCCGGTGATGGGCGTCTCTCTCTCCCCCTTCGGGGTCGAGGAGCCCCTCCTCACCTTCAACGACCAGCTCCTGGCCGACGAGGACGAGGCCAGCGCCTACCTGGTCATCGCCGGAGAAGAGCCGGCCGAGCTCGAGGAGCAGCACCTGGTGCAGCTGCCCTCCGAGGAACTCGGAGAGGCCCTCGACGAGGTGCTCGCCGAGGAGCAGGCGGCCGCGCCGGATGCCGTCGCGAGGGAGGAGCTGGAGGCGGCGCTGGCCTCGCTGCGAGCCCGCCTGCGGGACGCAGAGGAGGCCCGCGGGGCCTGGCAGCAGGAGGCCGAGGGTCTCCGGACCGACGCCGAGGACGTCGCCTCGGAGCTGGAGGAGGGCCGCGCCGCGCTGCGCCGCCTCGAGGATCTCCAGGTGCAGCTGGCCGACGCCCGGCTGGAGCTGGAAGAGCAGACCCGCGCCATCACCGAGCTGGAGGCCCGGCGGGACGAGCGCGAGAGCTGGCTCGAGGGGCTGCGGGACGAGGTCCAGAAGCTCGAGCAGCAGGCCGCGCAGGAGGCCGAGCGGGCCGCCGACCTCGAGAAGGTCCTGGCGAAGGAGCAGAAGGCCCACGCCGCGGTCCAGGAGCAGCTCGAGGCCGGGGTCGCCCAGGTCACGGCGCGGGTGCGAGAGCGGGACCAGGCCCTGGAGCAGGCGCGCTCCGCCCGGGAGAAGCTCGAGGCCCTCCAGGAAGAGCTCGAGGCCTCTCAGGCCGCGCGCGGCAAGGCCGAGACCGCGGCCGGCGAGCTGCGGGCCGAGGTGGAGGCCACCCGCGCGCAGCTGGCGGCGGCCCGCGAGGCGCTGCAGCAGAGCGAGGCCGAGGCCGAGCGCGCCGGCTTCGACGCGGCCCAGGGCGCCGCCCGGGTCGAGGCCCTCGAGGCCGAGCTCGGCGAGCTCCGGGAGCAGCACCAGAGCGAGGTGGCCCGGCTCGAGGAGGAGCTGCGGGCCGAGCGGGTGGAGATCGAGACGCTGCGGGCCGTGCGGGAGGGGCTGGAGAGCCAGCTCGCCGCGGCGGAGGGCGAGGCCAAGAGCCTGCGCGCCGGGCTGCGCGAGGCCCGGGAGGAGCACGAGAAGGCCGAGGCCGCCTGGGGCGCCGCGCGCCGCAGCATGGAGGAGGTCGCCTCGCAGGCGGCCGAGAGCTCGCGGGCGGCCCTGGCAGAGAGCCGCCTCGCGCGGCAGACCCTCGAGTCGAGGCTCCAGGATCTCGAGTCCGAGCTCGACGCCGCGGCCGAGCGCGAGCAGGCCCTCGGCGCCGCGCTGGAGGCAGCGCAGGAGGAGGCCGGGCGGGTGGAGCTGGAGGCCCAGGAGTGGGAGGGCCAGGCGGCCCTGGCCCACGAGCAGCTCGAGAACCAGAACGCCGAGCTGGAGGCGCAGAGCGCCGAGCTCGAGGCGCTCCGCGAGGGTCAGGAGGAGCGCGAGAGCTGGCTCGCTGGCCTGCGCGGGGAGGTGGAGAAGCTCGAGGAGGAGCTCGCCGGCGCCGCGGAGCGAAACCGCGAGCTGGAGAAGGCCCTCGAGAAGGAGCAGAAGGCCCACACCACGACCCGCGATCAGCTCGAGGCGGGCGCCGCCCAGACGGCCGCCCGGCAGCGAGAGCGGGACGAGGCCCGGGAGGCCTCGCAGGCGTCCTCGGAGAAGCTCGAGGCCCGCGAGGCGGAGCTCGAGGCCCGCGAGGCAGAGCTCGCCGGGCTGCGCGGCGAGCTGGCGTCGGTCCGCGAGGCGGCGGAGGCCGCCAGGGCCGAGGCCGACGAGGTCCGCGCCGAGCGGGAATCGCTGCGCGAGACGCTGGCCTCGACCCGCGAGACCCTCGAGAAGATCGAGGCCGAGGCGGAGGAGGCCCAGTTCCGGCTCACCCAGAGCGCGGTGGAGCTCGAGACCCTCACCCGGGAGAAGGAGGGCCTGCAGGCCGAGCTGGGCGCCGAGCGAGAGCGCCTCCAGGCCGAGCTGGGCGCCGAGCGAGAGCGCCTCCAGGACGAGCTGCGCGAGGCGCAGGAGCGGCTGGCCGGCGTCGAGGCCCTGCTCGGCGACACCCGGGAGGCGCGAGAGGGCGCCGAGGCGGGCCTGAGCGAGGCGCGAGAGCAGCAGGAGAAGACCGAGGCCGAGCTGCGCGCGGCCCGCGAGAAGCAGGGCGAGATCGAGGCCGAGCTGGGCGCGGCCCGCGAGAGGCAGGGTGAGATCGAGGCCGAGCTGGGCGCGGCCCGCGAGCGGCAGGGCGAGGTCGAGGCCGAGCTGCGCGGCGCGCAGGAGCGCCTCTCCGCCCTCGAGGCCGAGCTGAGCGAGGTCCGCGAGGGCCGGAACGGCACCGAGGCCGAGCTCGCGGGGCTGCGGGAGCAGCTCGAGCGCGAGCAGGCGGCCCGCGCCGAGCTGGCCGCCGCCGCCGAGGAGGCGGCGGGCCGGGAGTCCGGGCTCGAGCAGGAGCGGGACGAGGCCCGGGAGCGGATCGCGGCCCTCGAGGCCTCCCTGGCCGAGAGCGAGGCCCGGGAGCAGGCCTCCCGGGAGCGCGCCGAGGCGGCGGAGGCAGAGCGGGTGGGGCTGGCCGATCCCGCCGAGCTCGCGCGCCTGGAGCAGGAGCTGGGCAGCGCCCGCGAGTCGCTGGCGGCCTCCTCCGAGGCCGGCGAGCAGGCCCGGGCGAGGGTGGAGCGCCTGGAGGCCGAGCTCGGAGAGAAGGCCGGGCTCGACCGGCAGACCCTCGAGGAGCTCGAGGCCCGGCTCGCCGAGGCGCAGGGCGCCCGGGACGAGCTCGCCGGAGAGCTCGCCGGCGCGAAGCAGGCCCTGGAGGCCGCCACCGCCTCGCTGGACACCGTGCGGGGAGAGCGGAGCGAGCTCGAGGCGCGCCTGTCCGCCAGCGAGGAGGAGGCGACCCGCCTGCGGCAGTCCGGCGAGGCCGCGGAGGTCCGCGCCGCCCAGGCCGCGCAGGCCGCCGAGGAGGCCCGCGCCCAGGTCTCCGCGGCGGCCGCCGCGGCCATCGACCCCGCCCGGATCGAGGAGCTCGAGCAGCAGCTCGCCGCGGCGCGCAAGACCGCCGCCGAGCGCGAGCAGCAGCAGCAGGCGCTCGCCGACGGCCGGGCCGCGGCGGAGGAGAAGCTCGCCCTCGAGCAGGCCGCCCGGGCCGCCCTCGAGGAGCGGGTGAGCTCCCTGGAGGAGGCTGCCCGGAGCGCCGCCGAGGCCCCGCCGCCGCCGGCCCCGGTCGACGAGGGCCGCCTCCACGAGCTCGAGGGCCGCGTGAAGGAGCTCAAGTCGCGCTGGGCCGAGACCCAGGCGGCGCTCCAGGAGCGGGACGCCGCGCTGGCCGAGGCCCAGGAGGCCCTCGCGGCCAGCCAGGGCGCGCCGGACGCCGCCGCCGAGCTCCAGGCCGCCCTGCAGCGCAGCAGCGAGCTCGAGGCCGCGCTCCGGCAGACCCAGCAGGTGGTCCAGCAGCTCCAGCAGGCCGCGGCGGCGTCGCCGCCCGCGGGCGCCGCGGCCGGCGGCGACGCCGAGGTGGCGGCCGAGCGGGATCGCCTCAAGGCGCGGCTCGCGGACCGCGAGGCAGCGCTCGAGCAGCTGAAGGCGGATCAGGACGGCCTGATGGCCGCCGTCGCCCAGCTCAAGCAGGCGCTCCGGACCAAGGAGGAGTCGGTGACGATCCTCCAGCAGAAGCTGCAGGCCGCCCGGGGGGGCGCGTGAGCGAGCTCCTCTCCTTCTCGAAGTACCAGGGCCTCGGCAACGACTTCGTCCTGGTCGACGGGCGGCAGGCCGAGCTGGGCCTGGAGGCCGCGGAGGTTCGCCGCATCTGCGAGCGCCGCCTCGGCGTGGGCGCCGACGGGATCCTCGAGCTGCGGAGGCCCGAGGACCCGGCCGCCCTGGTGCAGATGGTGGTGCACAACGCGGACGGCAGCGTCGCCGAGAACTGCGGCAACGGCCTGCGCTGCGTGGTCCGCCACCTGGTCCGCACCGGTGAGGCACCACCCGAGGGCGAGATCGTGATCGAGACCGGGGCCGGGCCGGTGCGCGCCCGCCTGGAGGGCGAGGAGGTGGAGGTGGAGATGGGGGCCGCGCGCTCCGACGCCGCCTCGCTCCAGCTCACCGGCCCCCTGGGCGAGAGCCCGGACGACGATCCGGACGAGCCCCTCCTCCAGGTCTCCCTGAAGCTGAAGGACCGGAAGGTGGAGGGGACCGGCGTCTCCCTGGGCAACCCTCACCTCGTGCTCTTCGACGCCTCCCGCGAGCAGGCCGAGGCCCTGGGCCAGGAGATCTCGACCCACGAGCGCTTCGCCGCCGGGGTGAACGCCGGCTTCGCCCACCTCGCGGCGGACGGCGGGATCGACCTGACCGTCTGGGAGCGGGGCGCCGGCCTGACCCTCGCCTGTGGAACCGGCGCCTGCGCCGCCGTCGCCGCGGCGGTGGCGACCCGCCGGCGGCCCTCGGGGCGCTGGATCGAGGTCCGCCTGCCGGGCGGGCCGCTGAAGGTGAAGGCCGCCGAGGACCTCTCCCAGATCTGGATGCGAGGCCCCGCGGTCCACGTCTTCGACGGCCGCCTCGAGCGGGTGGCTCCGGCGGACGGGGAGGACGAGGCGTGAAGCGGATCCTCGTCGTCGACGACGAGCTCTTCTTCCGGGAGCTCTTCCACGACTACCTCACCGCCAACCCCGAGTGGGAGGTGGAGGTCGCCGGCGGCGCCGAGGAGGCCCTCACCCGCTTCGAGCGGGGCGGCATCGACCTGGTGATCTCGGATCTGGTGATGACCGGGACCGACGGCCTGCAGCTGGTGGCGGCCCTGCGCGAGCGCAAGCCCGAGCTCCCGGTGGTGGTGGTCACCCAGCGGGACGACGTGAAGGCCGCGGTGGACGCCCTGCGGCTGGGCGTGAACGAGTACCTGATCAAGCCGGTCGATCGGGAGATGCTCCACCTCGCGCTCGCCCGCGCCTTCGCCACCACCGGGCTGCGCCGCGCCGCCGAGCGCCTCGAGAAGGTGGAGGAGGAGTACCTCGCCTCCGAGCGCCTCTACCGGGCCTGCCTCCAGCTGGTGGAGGAGACCGACCCCCTGCGGCTGCAGGACGCCATCCTCGAGCAGCTCACTCGCCTCACCCAGGCCCAGGGCGCGGCCCTCTGGTTCGGCCCGGGCGACGGCAAGCGCCCCTTCGCGCTCCTGGCCCACGCCGGGGTCGTCGATCACGAGGCGCTGCCCTCGAGCTTCGACCTCTCCGAGGACACGCCGGCGGCCGCTCGCCTGCGGGAGCAGGCCGCCTACGTCGAGGGCAGCGAGCGCCTCCTCCTGCCCCTGATCGTCGGCGCCCGGCCGGTGGGGGTCGTGCGGCTCTCGGACAAGCTCTCCGGGGACTTCGACGAGCGGGACGTGATCCGGGCCCGCACGGTGGCGAACTTCGCCGCGGCCTCCCTCTCCAACGCCCGCCGCTTCGCCCAGCTGCAGCGGGTGGGCCTGCGGGACCGGGACACCGCCGCCTACAACCTGACCTACTTCATCGACTACGCCGGCAAGGAGATCTACAAGGCGCGGCGCTACCGGCGGGCCTTCTCCCTGGTCTCCCTGCAGGTCGACAACCTCGGCCTCATCCGGAGGGCGCTCCCGGCGGACACGACCCGCACGATCCACCGGGCGCTGATCCAGGCGGCCCAGGCCGTCATCCGCGACTCGGACATCCTGGCGAAGGTCACCGACGACACCTTCTACCTGCTGCTGCCCGAGACCGACTACTTCGGGGCGATCATGTTCGCGCGCCGGGCGCTGGCGGGCTTCCGCACCGCGCCGGTGATCGAGCGGCTGAGTGTGCCGCCGATGATGGTGGTGGGCTGCGCCGCCTTCCCGAGCGATGGGGACGACTTCGACGAGCTGATCCACCAGTGCCGCCGCCGGCAGGACGAGGTGCGCGCGAGCCCCTACCGGAAGCTCCACCTCGAGGGGCATGGCTTCTGGGATCTCTTCGAGGCCCTCCACCAGGCCCCCGAGGCCACCGTGGCCTCCGGCAACGCCGGCCGCCGCTGCGGCCTCGACGGCACGACCCGCCAGGTGCTCCTGGCCGAGGTGGCCCGCAAGCTGGAGCGCGAGACCGCGGTGCGGGGCCTGGTCTACTACGGAGCCCCGCGGATCGACGGGGAGATCCCCCTCGTCGCGGGCCTGGAGCCCGGCGAGAAGTTCGAGACCCAGGTCTACCTCCTCGGCCGAAGCGTCATCGACTGCCCGGATCGCACCAGCGTCACGGCGGTCAACCTGCCGGACGAGCGCCGCCTGGAGGACCGCCACTTCCTCCTCATCCTCACCGAGACCGCTCACTACGCCTGGCTGGAGCAGGGCAAGACCGTCTATCAGACCAGCGACTCCACCCTGGTGCAGGCCCTGGTGGCCCGCATCCAGGAGACCTACGACCTCCAGCGCCACCTCTAGGTTCCCTCGACCATGGCCGAGAACTCCTCCCGCCGGATCCTGATCGCCGATGGCGACGTGCAGAGCACGCGCCGGCTCGCGGCGGCGCTGCGGGCCCGCGGCCACCAGGTGCTGACGGTCTCCAACGGATCCAAGGCCCTCGAGGTCGCGGTGATGCGCGCGCCGGAGGTCGTCATCTACGACTCCAGCTGCCCCTTCATCGATCCGGCCACCTACGCGGAGATCATCCGGGCCAACCCCCGCACCTCGGCCATCCCCCTGCTGGTGGTGGGCAACGAGGATCCCTCCAACCGCTTCCGCAGCGGCTTCCGCGAGGCCTACGTCCAGAAGCCCTTCAACGTGGACGAGGTCCTCTCGCGCATCCGGCAGCTGGTGCAGCGCGCCGAGGCCGCCGACGAGGTGAAGCGGGAGGGGGAGCTCGAGGGGCAGCTCACCCAGCTCCCCCTCTCCGATCTCCTCCAGATGCTCTCCATGAACCGCCGCAGCGGCACCCTGCACCTGAGCCGCGAGGTGCCGGGGATGCAGGAGGAGGAGACCGCCGAGATCTTCGTCTCCAACGGCTTCGTCCTCGACGCCCGCAGCCGGGAGACCAAGGCCGAGAAGGCGCTCTACCGCCTGCTGGCCTGGAGCCGGGGCACCTTCCTCCTGGAGCCGGGCGAGCCGCGGGTCGAGCGGCGGATCTCGGCGCTCACCGAGGAGCTCCTCCTCGAGGGCATGCGCCAGCAGGACGAGCTCGCGGCGCTGGCCGATCGGATCCCGGCCCCGGAGGCCGGGCTGGCCCTGGCGATCGACCCCGATCAGCTGCCCGACGGCCTGCACCCGGTGACCGAGGAGGTGCTGGGCCTGATCGAGACCTTCCGCCGCACGGACGACGTCATCGATCAGTGCCGGGCGCCGGACCTGGAGGTCGTCCGCGCCCTCACCACCCTCATCGACCGCCAGCTGGTGAAGGTGCTGGGGCGCTCGAGCGGGGAGGGCGGCACGCCCCTGGTCTCGGAGGCGGTGGCCTTCGCCCTGATGGGGCGGCCGGTCGTGCGCCGGCGGGGCCGGAGCCTCGAGCTGGAGCTCTGCGTGGTGCTCCGCTCCGCCCGCAGCCTGCGGGCCCTGGGCAACGCCCTGCGCTCGGTGCAGGGTTGGCGGCCGCAGAGCGACCTCTCCTCCCGGGAGCTGCCCCTGGGCGAGCTGGGCTCCATCCGCCTGGGCGACTCGGTGAGGGTGATCCTCCTGGCGGTGCCCGCCGACGATCGCTACGCGCCGATCTGGGGGCTGGTGGGGGGCGAGAGCCAGGGGGCGATCTTCCTGATCGACGGAGACGAGACCGCCTTCCACCCCGTGATCCCGCACCTGCTGGAGCGCGACCGGCCGGTCGCCGTGGTGGGGGAGGCGCCGATCTGCCTCGAGCGCCTCGGGCCCGCCGCGATCGCCGTCAGCGATCTCCCCGCGGGTCTGGCACGAGTTCTGGAGCGTCTCGCTCGGCGGCAAGGCGCAGCAGCGGACCGGTTCGCTCCGAGAGGATGAGCAGCCCGAAGGCCCGGGCCTCCAGCACCGCCTCGCGGCGCAGGCGCAGCGAGGGCCGGTCGATCGCGATCCGCACCCGACCTGCCTCGTGATGCAGGCGCAGGTCCGAGCTGTCCTCGAGGCGCTCGAGATCGCGCTCCAGGCTGCGCAGGAGGCGATGGGCGCGCAGGGCGGCCCTGCCCTCGGGGGACGCGAAGGTCTCGAGGCTGCGATTGCGGGAGAGGGGGTTGCCCGGATCGCGCAGACGCCGTAGCAGCTTGAAGGCGAGGGGGTGCATCGTGAGGGGAGAATCTAGACTGGTTTCGGGTCGATCCGATCCCGCGCGGCTCGCGCAGCGGGTGACAGTCCCCGGTGGGGAGGGTAAGAATCCCGCCATGCGTGCGAAGCGTGCGGTGCTGCTGGTGTCGGCTCTTGCGCTGCTGTCCGGTGGTTGCGAACAGCTCGCGGAACTCTTCGGCAAGGAGATGACGCCCCAGGAGAAGGCGACCGAGGCCATGAACCAGGCCCGGATGCTCCTCCAGCAGGGCGACCAGGCCGGTGCCGAGGAGGCCTACCGCAAGGCGATGACCCACGTGCCGGACGACAGCGCGCCGGTGCTGGCCCTGGCCGCGATGTACGAGCAGCGGGGGGAGGACACCCGCGCCGTGCTGGAGCTGCGGCAGGCCGCCGATCTGCTCTCCACCGACGCCGCGCCGCGGGAGCGGATCGGCGACATCCTCATCCGCCAGGACCGCTTCGGCCCGGCGGCCGAGGCCTACAAGCGGGCCCTGGACATCCTCCCGATGAGTGAGCCCCTGGGGCGCAAGCTCGCCCTGGCCTCGCTCCTCGGCGGACAGATCTCCGACGCGCGCCGCGAGATCGGGCGGCTCAAGGGCAGCGATCCGGCGCACCCCGAGACCCAGGCCCTCGACGGCCTGGTGATGGCCGCCGAGGGCAGGGGCCACGAGGCCCGCAGCCTGATCGAGAGCGCGGCCCGCGCCAGCAGCGAGCCCGCGCCCTCCCGGCTGCTGGGCCTCTACTACCTGCAGATGGGCGAGGCGAGCGCCGCCGTCCAGGCGCTCAAGGGCGCCCAGGAGCGCGGCGGCTCCGATCCCTGGACCCTGCGCCTGCTGGCCCAGGCCCTCATCGCCTCGGGCGCCGGGGCCGAGGCCGTCGAGCTCCTGGATCCGGCCGTCCGGGCGCGGCCCCGCGATCCGATCGTGCTGGCCGCCTACGCGCGGGCGCTGGTCGCCCGCGGGCAGTACGAGGAGGCCCTGCAGGCCGCCGGCCGCGCCGTGCGGCAGAACTCGGGGCTGGGCGCGGCGCACCTGGCCCAGGGCGACGCCCTGGAGGCCATGGAGCGCTACGATCAGGCCGCGCGCGCCTACCGGAGCGCCGTGAAGGCCTCGCCCCAGCTCGGGGAGGCCTACCGCCGTCTGGCCTCTCTCGAGAGCCGCCAGGGACGCATGGTGGAGGCCGCCGCCGCCCTCGAGCGGCTGGTCGCGCTCTCGCCGGGCGATCGCCGGGCCCAGGTCGAGCTGCTCGAGGCCTACGCCGCCGCCCCCTCCGAGGCCCGCAAGGGCCTCGACCTGGTGGATCGCCTCCTCGCCGAGGAGCCGCAGAACACCCGCTTCCTGCAGCTGAGGGCTCAGATGCAGGCCGAGGTGAAGCGCCGGCCCTCCGGGGGCCGCGCCGGCCCCGTCATCATGCGCTAGCGGGCAGCTCGAGGGAGGCCACCGCGCCGCCGCCCTCCCGGGCGTGCAGGTCGAAGGTGGCCTGCAGGACCTCGCAGGAGCGGCGCACGAGGATCAGCCCCAGGCCCATCCCCGGCGCCCCCTCGGCCTCGCCCTCGTCCTCGCCCCGGGAGAGGGCCTCGAAGGAGCGCTCGAGGGCGGCCTGCTCCGCGGCGCTGCGCGCGGGGCCCTCGTTCTCGATCTCGACGCGGTGGCCGCCCGCCGCGCCGGGCAGGACCCGGAGCCGCACGGTGGCCCCCTTCGGTGAGGCCTCGATGGCGTTGAGGAGGAGCGCCGAGGCCGCGATGCGCAGGCTGCGCTCGTCGCAGGTCGTGTGATCGGACGCCTCGCCCGCCTCGACCTCGAGCTGGGTGCCGCGCAGATCCCAGGCCCGGCGGGCCTCCCGGCAGAGCTCCTCGAGCGCCTGCCGCAGGTGGAGGGGGCGGGGCTCGGGCGGGGGAGGGGGCGCCTGCACCCGGGCCAGGTTCACCAGGTCCTCCACGAGGCGGTTCAGGCGCAGGGTGCTGCGCTCGATCGAGGCGAGGAGGCGCGCGAGGGCCTCCGGCTCGTGGAGCGACTCCTGGGCCAGCTCGGTGAAGCCGAGGAGGGTCAGCAGGGGCGAGCGCATGTCGTGGGCCAGATCGAAGAGGAGGGTGCCCAGAGCCTCGCCCTCGAGGGCCTCTCCTTTCGACTTCCTGCTCATCGCATCTCCTCCGGCCGGGGCGCAGCGGCCTCCGGTGCCTGATCCGTTCCTCCCGGGGCGGCCTCGCTCTCCTCGCCGAGCACCGGCAGGAAGACCTCGAAGCGGGCCCCTCCCAGGGGCGACTCGGCGCAGTGGAGGCGGCCCTGGTGCTCGGCGACGATCTGGGCGCAGAGGGCCAGCCCCAGGCCGGTGCCGTTCTCCCGCGTGGAGACGAAGGGATCGAAGACCGACTCGCGCTGCTCGGCGGGCACGCCCGGCCCGTCGTCGTCGACCCGCAGGAGCGCGCCCTCGGCTCCGGTGGCGACGCTCACCCGGATCTTCCCGGGGCGCCCGCCCAGGGCCTCCCGGGCGTTGCGCAGGAGGTTGAGCAGCAGCGCCCGGATCTGCGAGGCGTCGGCGGCGAGCTCCACCGGGACCTCGGGGAGCTCCAGGGAGAGCTCGGCCCCGGCCATGCGCAGCTCCTCCTCGCTGAAGGAGCAGGTCGCGTCGACGACCTCGCGCAGATCGAGGAGGTGCCGCCGGGCCCGGGGGAGGCGAGCGAAGCGCAGGTAGTCCTCGGTGATCTCGGTGAGGCGGTCGACCTCCCGGGTGATCGCCTGGATGAGGGCCAGGACCTCGGCCCGCCGCTCGGGGCTCTCGAAGTGGGCCTCGCGCACCTCGTCCCCGAGGAGCTCGTTGTTCAGGCCCACCGAGGAGAGGGGGTTGCGGATCTCGTGGGAGACCTGCGCGGCCATCCTCCCCACGGTGGCCAGGCGCTCGGAGCGCAGGAGGGCCTCCCGCTGCCGGGCGAGGGCGGCGTCCCGGCTGGCCAGGGCCTCGGTCATCTCGTTGAAGGCGCGGGCCAGGTCCCCGATCTCGTCTTGGGCGTCGATGTCGACCTTCGGATCGAAGTGCCCCTCCTGCACCGCCCGCGCCGCGTCGGTCAGGCGGCGGATCGGCCTCAGGGTGCGCTGCACGAAGAGGGTGACCAGCAGCCCCACCAGCACGGCGATCAGCGAGAGGATCATGATGGCCAGGGCCGCCCGGTCCTCCTGCTCCTCGGCCCGGGCCACCTGACGGGCCACCTCCAGGTCCACGGTGCGGCCGAGCTGGCGCAGGCCCAGGCCCAGGCGGCGCTCGGCGGCGCGAAGCTCGGAGGCCGCCACGGCCACGCCGCCCGGGTTGGCGGCGGCGCCCTCGCCCTCCGGCGTGAGGGCCCCCTGGAGGAGGGCGGCGGCGGCATCGTAGGCCACGTAGGCCTCCCGCAGGCGGGCGAGCCGGTCGGCGAAGGCCTGCAGGTTGCGCTGCTCCTGGGGCCGGGAGGCGCGGGCGAGGCCCTCGTTGCAGCGGGCGAGGGCGTCGGCCAGGCGCTGGAGGTTCTTCGGGTGCTGGCTGCGGGCGATCTTGATCATCAGCGTCTGCACCTGGGGTGCGCGCTCGTCCTCGATCAGGCGCTGGATCTCCCGGGCCCGGTTCTTCTGGGCGGCCTCCAGCTCGGCCGTCACCTTGGCCAGGGGCAGGTAGGTCTGGGAGACCTGCTCCAGGTCCTCTCCGATGCGGTGGAGCTGCACCACCGCGAAGAGGGAGACGGCCCCGAAGGTGAGGACCACCAGGGCCAGGCCGAGGAAGATCTTGGTGGTGACCGAGAGTCGCATGAGGGCTTCCGGGCCCACCCTACCGCACGATTCTCCGGCGGGTGCAGAAAGGTGCGACAACGTCTCCAACCCCTTGACCTCACAGGGGTTTCGCTTGACCGTCGAAAAATGCGCGTGCTAGCGTTCGTGGGTTCAACCAACCTCCGTCTGGAGTTGTCATGCGCCACGCCGTTCTCGCGCTCGCACCCCTCGTCCTCGTCGCTCAGGCTGCCCACGCCGGACCCAAGGTCTACGTGGCGCCCTACGGCATCGTCGGGCCGGAGGTCCCCGCGGACCTCTCCTCGCAGACCGCGACCCTGATCTCGGACGAGCTGAAGAACCACAAGTCCCTCGAGGTCCTCAAGGGGCCCTCCCTCGGCGGCAGCGCCGCCCCCGTGGCCGACTCCGGCGACGCGGCGAAGGCCGAGAAGGCCCTCGGGCGGGCCGAGGGCCTGGTGAAGCAGGGCGACGCGGCCATGCTCAAGCTGAACTTCGGCGGCGCCGCCGCGAAGTACCGGGCCGCCGTGAAGCTCTACCTGCAGAACGTCGGGGCCCTCGAGAGCTTCGACACGATCAACTACGCCCGCCTCTCCCTGGCCACCGCCCTCTTCCGGGAGGGCAAGGAGGAGGAGGGCGAGGAGGCCCTGACCGACGTCATCCGCCTCGATCCCGAGCGCACCCTCGACCCCGCGGCCTATCCGCCGGTCTTCGTCCGCACCTACCAGAAGATCCAGAAGGACATGCTGCGCAAGACCCGGGGCGCCATCTCCGTGGTCAGCCAGCCCGCCGGCGCCGAGGTCCACCTCGACGGCAAGAAGGTGGGGGTCACGCCCCTCCTGATCAAGGACCTCATCCGCGGTCCGCACCACGTGAAGCTGATCTCCGCCGGTGAGGAGGCGCCCTGGACCTCCTCGGTGGACGTCACCCCCACCAAGGTCGCCAGCATCGACGCCGATCTCGGCGGCAAGGTGCAGGGCCCCGTGGGGGAGGTGGTCGCGACCCTCGCCCGCGGGACGCTGGACAAGAAGGCCCTCGGCACGATCGCCGCGGTCGCCGGCAGCGTGGGCGCGACCCACGTGGTCTTCGGCGCCCTGAGCCGCGAGGCCGATGCCTACACGGTCAAGAGCTACCTCTACGAGGTGGAGAGCAAGAAGGTCGCGGGCCTGAAGGAGATGAGCTTCGACCTCGACATGCTCGGCGCGGCCATCGAGGTCTTCAAGCTGGCCGAGGAGATCGACAAGGGCACCGGCGCGCTGCCGGAGGCCCTGTCCCTGCCGGTGGAGGTCTTCGAGAAGAAGGCCGCCCCCGAGACCCCGGTGATCGCCGAGGTGAGCGCCGCGCCGGCCGAGGCGCCGGTGGCCGCCGCCGCCCCCGCGCCCGTGGCGCCCAGCGGCCCCATCGCTCCGGCTCGCGGCCCGGTGGAGCCGGCCCGCGGCCCGATCATGCCGGTCCAGCCGGCCCAGCCCGTGCAGCCGCGCGACGAGGCCCCGCCGCCCCGCGTGCGGCAGCGCGACTCCCTGGCCTCGGGGCCGGTGGAGCCCGCCACGGCCTCCTCCGGTCCGGGCGCGCCCATCGCCCCGGTGGGCCCCATCACCGGGGTGATCGCGCCGCTGAACGCCGATCCGGAGGAGCCGGTCGAGCCGGCCCGCGCGCGGCAAGTGAACTCGCTCACCGAGCGCAAGCGCCTGGAGGCGGCCGACCTCGAGTCGGGGTCGCGCTACTCCGCGGTGGACATCGGCGAGATCGTGATTCCGAAGGACGAAGTCGAGAAGAAAGAGGGATGGCCTTGGTGGGCATGGACTTTGACGGGTGTTCTGGCGGCCGGCGCGATCGGCGCCGGGGGCTACTACGCGGTCGATCGCGGCCTCTTCGTGGGCGCAGCGGACGACGCAGCGGTGACCTTCTCGTGGTGACGCTGCGCCGCTTCCTGGGAGGGGTGTTCGCCCTCGGCTTCCTCGCCACCGCGGCCTGCGGCAGCGGCACGGTGAAGCTGCAGGTCGAGCTGCTGCGCAAGAGCTGCCCGGGCTCGGACGGGGTGCAGGTCGACGCCCTCCAGGACGTCAGCCACCTCGAGTTCCTGATCAGCGGTGACGGCATCGACGGCACGGTCTCGACCATCGCCGCCGTGGCCGACGGCTCGGTGACCCTCGAGGAGATCCCCCTCCTGGAGTCGGGCCAGCTCACCGAGCGGCGGATCGAGGTGCGGGCGCACTTCCAGTCCCCCCAGGGGCCGATCACGGCCCGGGGCCTGGCGGTGGTGCAGCTCGATCCCTCCGAGCTCAACCCGCCGCCGATCCCGGTCTTCCTGCGGCCCGTCGACTCCTACGTCTACACCGCCGACAAGGACGACCCCGACACCTGCACCACCATGAGCCGGGCGCGGGCGGGGCACTCCGCCACGACCCTCAACGACGGCCGGGTGCTGATCGTCGGCGGCGCGGAGTTCGACACCCTCGGCGGCCGGACCGTGCACGACAGCGCCGAGATCTTCGACCCGCTCACCGGGCAGTTCGAGCTGCGGGTGCGGGGCAGCGGCGGCCCGGGCCTCCCCCGGGTCTTCCACTCCGCCTCCAAGATGCAGGACGGCCGGGTGCTGGTGGTCGGCGGCGAGTTCGACATGTCGGGCACCGAGCGGGACGTGCTGCGCCCCGCCGAGATCTTCCGGCCCGAGCTCGGCGACGACGGCGAGTTCGATGCCAACGCCCTCATCGCCAACACCGGCCGCACCCGCCACCGGGCCAGCGTCTCCGGTGACATGGTGCTGATCAGCGGCGGCTACACCGATCCCAGCCCGGGCACCGGGCACCCGATCCCGATCCGCGCCACCGAGCTTTTCGACGGCGTCGCCGAGCGCTTCACCGTGGCCCCCGACCTGCCCGAGGCGCGAGCCGAGCACTGCGCCACCGTCCTCGACCGGGGCGTGGTGGTGGTCGCCGGGGGGCTGACGGCCGCCGGGAACAACGTCAACGTCAGCAACACGATGCACTTCTACCGGCTCTCCGAGGGCAGCGCGACGCTCCTCGAGCAGGGGGGGCTGCCCCTCTCCCAGACCCTCTCCACCGGCCGCTATGGCATGGGCTGCGCGGCGGTGCGGCTCGGCGCCGGCACCGAGACGGTGATGGTGATGGCGGGGGGCTACACCACGGTCGACGACTTCTCCGCCTCCTCCTCCCACCCGGGCGTCGAGGTCTTCAACCCCTCGGGCTCTCCCCAGGTCACCGACGCCGGCAGCCTGCAGGCCGGCGCCCGGGGCAACCTCTGCGCCGTGGCGATCGACGACAACACCGCGGTCTTCCTCGGTGGCTTCAACAGCGGCGATCTCCCCACCTCGCGCGGCAGCGAGTGGGCCTCGACCACCGACGGCTCGGTCCGCATCGCCCAGACCACCGGGCGGCGCCTGAACGAGGGTCGCTACCTCGCGGCCTGCACGCGCCTCCTCGACGGCTCGGTGCTGGTCACCGGCGGCCTCTCGCCGGACGCCGGCGGGACGCCGGTCTCGGTGCGCAGCGCCGAGCTCTACACCCCCATCCTTCGCTAGAGGCCTCCCATGCGTCTTCTCGAGCCCCTGCGAGCCCGCCTGCCCCTGGCCCTGATGGCCCTCGTCCTCTACCTGCCCGCCGCTCCGCTCCGGGCGGACGGTGAGCTCTCGGGGGACCTCGGCGCGGGCGCCGCGCTCGATCCCGAGATCGACGGGAAGGTCGAGGCGCTGCTCCAGAAGGCGCGAAAGCTCCTCGACAAGAGCAAGTACGCGGAGGCCCGGGCGGTGCTGGAGGAGGCCGACGACCTGGCCCCCATGGACGACCGGGTGCTCGAGCTCCTCGACGTGGTCGGGCAGCTCGAGTCCGAGGAGGAGGGCGCCCAGAAGCTCCTCGTCCAGATCGAGGCCGAGCGAAAGGCCAAGGAAGAGGAGCAGAAGAAGGTCGGGCAGGGGCTGGAGGCCATCCTCGAGCGCCACGGCCTGCCCAAGCAGCTCCCCCAGGCCACCGCCCGGCTGGCCGACAAGCTGAAGCTCTCCGAGGGGACGGCCGCCAAGGCCGAGAAGGCCCGCGACAAGTGCCTCGCCGGAGCGACCCTCTCCCACGCCGCCGCCGGCGCCCGCCAGTGCCGGCCCCTGGAGGAGAAGCTGGAGCAGGCCCGCAAGGAGTCCCGGCTCCTGGCCGACGACCTGGCCGCGCTCGACGAGGTCTTCGAGAAGCGCAAGGGCAAGAAGGCGCTCGCGCGGCTGAAGAAGCAGCAGAAGCGCGGCTAGGGGGCGTCCCCTAGGACGAGAGCTCGGCCTCGGCCTCCGCGGCATCCGCCGCGAGGCTGGCCTCGGCGCTCTCGCCCGGGGTGGCCTCGGGATCGAGGGGCACGTGGGCCGTCACCCGGCCGCTGCCCACCTGGGCGCCGGCCGCCCGCAGGAGATCGCGGAAGGAGTTGGTGCCGAGGTGGCGCTCGAGGGTGTGGAGCTTGTCGTTCACCGCTTCGAGCTCACCCTTGGTGACCAGGTAGACGCGGTGGTTGGTCTCGGCCCGGCCCCGGGCTCGCTTGAGCTCGTGCTCGGTCTCCTCGACCTGCTTGCGCAGCTCGGCGGCGGTGGACTCGGCCTTGGCCGCCTTCTGCTCGAGGCGATCGCGCTCCTCGTCGGTGACCGGCTTCGCCTCCCGCGGCGCGGCCTCCTTCTCGGCGGCCGGGCGCTCGCTCTTCTCACTCTTCTCGTTCTTCTTGCGCGCCGGCTTCGACCCCGCCGCCTCGCGCAGCCCGTCGAGCTCCTCGTGCAGGCGGTCGATCGTCGCCTTGGCGGCCTCGAGCTCCTCGCCGAGCTCCTGCTGCCGGCTCGAGTCGCTGCTCTGCTCCTGCCTCACCGAGGCGGTGCGCTTCCTGGCCTTCTGCAGCTTCTTGCGCAGCTCCTCGAGCTCGGCGCTGCGAGACTCGGCGCTCTCGCGCTGCGACTCGACCTTCTTCTCGAGCTTTCCGAGGGTGGCCTTGCTCTTCTCGAGCTCGGCCGAGGTGGCCTCGAGGCGGGAGTGGGCGCCGCGCCAGGCGAGGCCCAGGACGGCGGCGACCAGACCGGCGCCGCCGGCGAGGATCCACAGGGTGACCGGGTCGTTCATCCGCTCCTCATAGTGGGAGCCGATGGCGGGGGCAAGAGGGCCGGTTGAACCCGGGGCTTCAGCGCAGGAAGAGGCTGGCCGCGAAGCCGCAGTAGGTGAGGGCCAGCAGGGCCCCCTCCAGCCTCGAGATCCGCTCCCCGGAGAAGATCATCGGGATCATGGCGAAGGAGAGGACCAGCATGATCACCACGTCCAGGGAGAGCGCGGCCTCGCCGATGTTCATCGACCGCACCGTGGCCGCGGAGCCCAGGATGAAGAAGACGTTGAAGATGTTGCTGCCGATGACGTTGCCCACGGCCAGGTCCAGCTCCCCCTTGCGGGCGGCCACCAGGGAGGTCGCCAGCTCGGGCAGGGAGGTGCCCAGGGCCACGATCGAGAGCCCGATGACCCTCTCGGTGACCCCCAGCTGGGTGGCCACGTCCGTGGCGCCCCGCACCAGCACGTCGCCGCCGCCCACCAGCGCAACGGTGCCGCCGAGGGTGAAGACGACGTCGAGGAGGAGGTTGCCGCTCGGCTCGGGCACCTCGTCGCTCTCGGCCTTGCGGGCCTTGTCCTCGCGCCGCTCGGACCGGGCCCGGGAGAAGCAGACCGCCGTGAAGAGCAGCGCCCCCAGGAGGAAGGCCACGCCGTCGCCCCGGCCGTAGTCTCCGTCCCAGCCCAGGAGGGGGACCATGAGCGCCGCGACCAGCATGAAGGGCAGCTCGCGCTTGAGCAGCCCGTGCTCGGCGCGCAGGGGGTTGATCAGGGCGGCCAGGCCGAGCACCAGGCCCAGGTTCGAGATGTTGCTGCCCACCACGTTGCCGATGGCGAGCCCGTCGGAGCCGCGCAGCACCGCGATGACGCTCACCGCCAGCTCGGGTGCGCTGGTGCCGTAGGCCACCACCGTCATCCCGATGACGAGGGTGGAGACGCCCAGCCGCCCGGCGAGGGCGGACGACCCCCGGACGAGGAACTCGGCGCCACCAGTGAGGAGCACCAGCCCGAGCAGGACCAGCAGCCAGGAGACCATCGTGAATTACTAACCCGGAAGGCCCCGCCGCGCAGGCGAAATCGTCGCCGCGGCGAGGCCCCCGACGGGAGGGCAGGGCAGGCGCGTCAGGCGCTCGCCTTGCTCTTGCCGTGCCGCTTCAGGCCGTACTCGTGGCAGAGGCGCCGCATCGTGTGGACCGAGATGTCCAGGATGTCGGCCATGGTCTTGTTGTCCATCCGCTCGAAGTTGGCGGAGACGAAGGCCCGCCGGTCCTCGAGGGGAGGCTTGCCGTGGGCGGACTCGGAGCCGTCGGAGAGCTCGAGCCGGACGTAGCCCTCGGCGGCGAAGACCACCCGGCCGAAGCTCTGGGCGGCGGGATCGAAGACCCGCTGGCCCAGGCGGTAGGTGCGGGAGACGTCCACCGCGGCCTTCTTCACCCGGCGGATACGGGCCGCCGCGCGCTTGATGGCGACGAGGCGAGCCTCGGCCTCGGGGCTGAGCTCTTCCTCCTCCTCCTCGCCCTCGACCCGCAGGGCCGGAGCCCGGCTGGCGCTCCGCTCGGGGCGCTCGACCTCGTCGTCGTCATCCTCCAGGTCGGTGTCGTTGTCGTCGTCGTCGAGGGCGACCGAGTCGTCCCCCATGGACTCCCCGATGGCTCGCGCCTCGCTCATCGACGTACCTTCACCGTCCACCAGCTTCGCCTGCAGGCGACGCCACTCCACCGAATCTTCTGGCTCTCGACGAGAGAATCCCATCTCGTTCCTCGCTTGGTAGGGTTCGAAAAACAGTCTCGAATGTCGCGCAACGACCGTGCCCCAAACGTATTGTCACGTATGGCACCACGAGGGATCGAAGTTAGATCGGATGGGCGAAGGGATCAAGCCTCGACCTGGTGGGAATCGATCCCGGCCCAAAAAAAAGCTCGCGAGCGTCAGTGACGCCCGCGAGCTTTTGCTGGTGCCCAGGAGAGGATTCGAACCTCCACGGCCGTGAAGCCACCAGAACCTGAATCTGGCGTGTATACCAGTTTCACCACCTGGGCAGGCGGCCCTAGGTAGCGGCAACGGCCCCCGGCGTCAAGAGGTTCTTTCACCTCCAGGTCGGCCTTGACTCCCGTCGGTCGCCGACTATCCTACCTCGGAAAGAAGACCGCTTCGGTCTTGTTTTGGAGAAGCAGATGCTCCGGGTCACCAAGCTCACCGACTACGCCATCGTCGTCGCCTCGGCGCTCGCCCGCGACCCGCGCGCGTTCCACCGGGCGTCCGAGGTCGCGCAGGCCGCGGCGGTGCCGGAGCCCACGGTCCGCAAGGTGCTCCGCCTGCTGGTGCAGGGGGAGGTCGCCCAGAGCACCCGCGGCGTGAAGGGGGGCTACCGCCTCTCCCGCGCGCCGCGCGAGATCGACCTGGCGCAGATCGTCGCCGCGGTGGAGGGCCCCATCGCGATGACCGACTGCTGCACCGAGGACGTGGGCTGCGAGCAGGAGAGCGGCTGCCAGCTCCGTCCCAACTGGCAGATGATCAACGACGCGATCCAGTCCGCGCTGGCATCGATCAACCTCGAGCAGATGAACGCGCCGCTGCCCGCCGGGCTGGTGGGCCTCGGGCGCGCTCAGGGCTGAAGGAACACCATGGCAGGCACCCAGAAAGAGAACCTCCAGGAGTTCGTCGACCGCGAGTACGAGGCCGGCTGGACCACCGACATCGATCAGGAGCAGGCGCCTCCGGGCCTCTCCGAGGAGATCGTCCGCTTCATCTCGGCCAAGAAGGACGAGCCCGAGTGGCTGCTCGAGTGGCGCCTCGAGGCCTTCCGCAAGTGGCGGCAGATGGACGACCCCGGCTGGTGGCCGGACCTCGACTACCCGCCCATCGACTACCAGTCGATCTCCTACTGGGCCGCGCCGAAGCAGGCCGGCGAGGGTCCCCAGAGCCTGGACGAGGTCGACCCCGAGCTCCTCGAGACCTACGAGAAGCTCGGCATCCCCCTGCAGGAGCGCGCGGCGCTGGCGGGGGTGGCGGTGGACGCGGTCTTCGACTCGGTCTCGGTGGCGACGACCTTCAAGGCCGAGCTGGCCAAGAAGGGCATCATCTTCTGCTCCTTCTCCGAGGCCGTGAAGGAGCACCCCGAGCTGGTGCGCAAGTACCTCGGCTCGGTGGTGCCGGTGACCGACAACTACTTCGCGGCCCTGAACTCGGCGGTCTTCTCCGATGGCTCCTTCGCCTACATCCCCCCGGGGGTGCGCTGCCCGATGGAGCTCTCGACCTACTTCCGGATCAACGCGGCCAACACCGGGCAGTTCGAGCGCACCCTGGTGGTCGCCGACGAGGGCGCCTACGTGAGCTACCTCGAGGGCTGCACCGCGCCGATGCGCGACGAGAACCAGCTCCACGCTGCGGTGGTCGAGCTCGTCGCCCACACCGACGCCGAGATCAAGTACAGCACCGTCCAGAACTGGTACCCCGGCGACAAGGAGGGGAAGGGCGGCATCTACAACTTCGTCACGAAGCGCGGGAAGTGCGCTGGCGACCGCTCGAAGATCTCCTGGACCCAGGTCGAGACCGGCTCGGCCATCACCTGGAAGTACCCCGGCTGCATCCTCCTGGGGGACGACTCGGTCGGCGAGTTCTACTCGGTGGCCCTCTCGAACAACCGCCAGCAGGCCGACACCGGCACCAAGATGATCCACCTGGGCAAGCGCACCCGCTCCACGATCATCTCCAAGGGCATCTCGGCCGGGCACGGGCGCCAGACCTACCGGGGGCTGGTGAAGATCCAGAAGGGCGCCGAGGGCGCTCGCAACTACACCCAGTGCGACTCGCTGCTCATCGGTGATCGCTCGACCGCCAACACCGTGCCCTACGTCGAGGTGAAGAACCCCTCCGCGACCCTCGAGCACGAGGCGACCACCTCCCGCATCAGCGAGGATCAGCTCTTCTACTGCCGCCAGCGCGGCCTCTCCGAGGAGGACGCCGTCTCCCTCATCGTGAACGGCTTCGCCAAGGAGGTCCTCGAGGAGCTCCCGATGGAGTTCGCGGTGGAGGCCCAGAAGCTGCTCGGGGTGAGCCTCGAGGGCGCCGTCGGCTAGACCTCAACGATCTCAAGGAAAGAAGAACACCATGCTGCTCGACATCCAGAACCTCCGCGTCGCCGTCGACGGAAAGCCGATCCTCAAGGGCATCGACCTGCATGTCCCCGCCGGCGAGATCCACGCCATCATGGGCCCCAACGGCTCGGGCAAGTCGACCCTCTCCCACGTCCTCGCCGGTCGCGAGGGCTACGAGGTCACCGGCGGGACGGTCCTCTACCAGGGGCAGGATCTCCTCGCCCTCGAGCCGGAGGAGCGCGCCCGGGAGGGCGTCTACCTCGCCTTCCAGTACCCGGTGGCCATCCCGGGGGTGGGGAACCTCTACTTCCTGCGCGCCGCGCTCAACGCCCAGCGTCGCCACCGCGGCGAGCCCGAGGTGGACGCGATGGACTTCCTCGCGCTCGCGCGGGAGAAGATGAAGACCGTCCACCTCGACGAGCGCTTCGGGCGCCGGGCGGTGAACGACGGCTTCTCCGGCGGCGAGAAGAAGAAGAACGAGATCTTCCACATGGCCGTCCTCGAGCCGAAGCTCGCCATCCTCGACGAGACCGACTCCGGCCTCGACATCGACGCCCTCAAGGACGTCTCCGATGGGGTGAACAGCCTGCGCTCGCCCGAGCGAGGGATGGTGCTCATCACCCACTACCAGCGCCTGCTCCACCACATCCGGCCCGACCGGATCCACGTCCTCCTCGACGGCAGGTTCGTCGACTCGGGCGGCTACGAGCTGGCCGAGCGCCTCGAGGCCGAGGGCTACGCCGCCTACGGGGAGAGCGCGGCATGAAGAGCGTGACCTCCGAGACCTCGCCGCTGGCCGAGGCCACCACGGCCTGGGTGACCGGGGCGCAGCTCTCCGCCGAGCGGGAGGCGGGCGCGCTGCACTCCCTGCGGCGGGAGGCCCAGCGCCAGCTGCTGATCTTCCCCTGGCCCCACCGGCGCTTCGAGGGGTGGCGGCACTTCCCCCTGCGCGATCTGGGCAAGGTGCCGGCGACGGCGCCCCGCCGCGGCGGCCTCTCGCCCGAGGAGCTGCCGGGCGCCTCGCGCCTCCTCGAGCGCCACGGCCTCGCGGCCACGGTGCTGATCCAGGGCGACACCCACTGCATGGCCCCCGGGGCGAGCTTCCCCGAGGGACTGCGGGCCGAGCCCCTGGCCCCGCGCCTCGACGCGGCGCGGGCCGGCCCGGCGGCGTCCCTGGCGCCTCGCCGGGAGGAGCCCTTCTCGGCGCTGAACGCGGCGCTCTTCCGGGAGGGCATCCACCTCACCCTGGAGGCGGGCCGGCGGGTCGCGGCGCCGCTGGTGCTGGTGCACGACGCCGGGGCGTCCTCCGAGGCCCTCCTGCCGCGCCTGCGCCTCGAGCTCGAGGCCGACGCCGAGCTCACCCTGGTCGAGCTCTTCCAGGGGGGCAGCGAGGCCTCCCTCACCAGCAGCGTGACCGAGGCCGTCCTCGGGGCCGGCGCGCGACTCGTGCACCTGCGGGTGCAGATCGAGGGCGAGGCCGCCACCCACCTGGGCAGCTTCGAGGCCGAGCTCTCCGAGGGCGCGACCCTCGTCTCCCGGGTCTTCAGCCTGGGCGGCGCCCGCACCCGCCTGACCTCCCGGGCCAGGCTGTCGGGGCCGGAGGCCTCGGTGACCCTCGAGGGCGTCTACCTCGGGCGGGGTGAGCAGCACCACGAGCACCACACCTGGATCGAGCACGCCGTCGAGCGCTGCCGCAGCGAGGAGACCTACCGGGGCATCCTCGACGACGCGGCCACCGCGGTCTTCGACGGCACCATCGAGGTGCGCCGGGACGCCCAGCAGACCGAGGGCGCGATGGAGAACCGCAACCTGCTGCTCTCGCCCGACGCGGTGGTCCACACCAAGCCCCGCCTGGAGATCGACGCCGACGACGTGAAGTGCAGCCACGGCGCCACCGTGGGGCAGCTCGACGAGGCGCAGCTCTTCTACCTGCGCTCCCGGGGCTTCGGCCCCCAGGAGGCCCGCGGCCTGCTCACCCTGGCCTTCGTCCGCGCCCTGGCCGACCGGGTGGAGGAGCCGCGCCTCCGTGCGCTGGTCCTCGACGTCCTGGCCGAGCGCCTGCCCGGCGTGAACGCGACGACCCTGCAGGCGGCCGAGGAGGCGGCCCGATGAGCCTCGCGAGCCCCCCCGTCGGGCCCATCGCCCCGATGCCGCGCCTCGACCTCCCGGCGCTGCGCGCGTCGGTGCCGGCGCTGCACCAGCAGATCGACGACCGCCCCCTGGTCTACCTCGACAACGCGGCGACCACCCTCAAGCCCCAGGCCGTCATCGACGCCGTGACCAGCGTCTACGCCCGGGACTGCGCCAACATCCACCGGGGAGTGCACCGCCTCTCGCAGCGGGCCACCGAGCGCTACGAGGCCGCCCGGGAGACCGTCCGGGCCTTCCTCGGCGCGGCCTCCACCCGGGAGATCGTCTTCACCCGCGGGACCACCGAGTCCATCAACCTGGTGGCCGCGGGCCTGCCCTCCCTCGTCGAGCTCGAGGGGAGGGCGATCCTGATCACCGGGCTGGAGCACCACTCGAACATCGTGCCCTGGCAGCAGCTCTGCCGCCGCACCGGCGCGAAGCTTCGGGTGGTCCCCCTCCTCGAGGATGGCAGCGTCGACGGGCAGGGCATGGCCGCGCTCCTCGACGAGGAGGTAGCCCTGGTCGCGGTGGCCCACATCTCGAACGCGCTGGGGACCATCCTGCCGGTCGAGTCCATCGTCGCGCAGGCCCGCGAGGTGGGCGCGCTCACCCTGATCGACGGTGCCCAGGCGGTCGGCCATCAGCCGGTGGACGTGCAGGCGCTCGGCGCGGACTTCTACGCCTTCTCGGGCCACAAGCTCTTCGGCCCCACCGGGGTGGGGGTGCTCCACGGGCGGGAGGAGCTCCTGGCCCGGATGGATCCCTACCAGGGCGGCGGCGACATGATCCTCACCGTCACCTTCGAGCAGAGCACCTGGAACGAGCTGCCCTACAAGTTCGAGGCGGGGACCCCCAACATCGCCGGGGTCATCGGGCTCGGGGCCGCCATCGAGTGGCTGCTCGGCTGGGGCTGGGACGCCATCGAGGCCCACGAGCATCAGCTCCTGGAGCACGCCACCGAGGTCTTCTCGGCCATCGAGGGGCTGCGGCTCGTCGGCACCTCGCCGCGGAAGACCGCGGTGCTCTCCTTCGTCCTCGAGGGGATCCACCCCCACGACGTGGGCACCATCGCCGACGCCGAGGGGGTCGCCCTGCGCACCGGCCACCACTGCGCGCAGCCGGTGATGGATCGCTTCGGCATCCCCGCCACCACCCGCGCCTCCCTGGCCCTCTACAACACGCTCGAGGAGATCGACGCCGCGGCGGCGGCCCTCCGCAAGGTGCAGGAGATCTTCGCATGAGCGATCTACGCGAGCTCTACCAGGAGATGATCCTGGACCACGGCAAGAACCCGCGGAACTTCGGCTTCCCGGACCCCTCGAACCGCAGCGCCGACGGTCACAACCCCCTCTGCGGCGATCGCCTCACCCTGAAGGCCCGGGTCGATGACGAGGGCAGGATCGAGGACATCGGCTTCCAGGGGAGCGGCTGCGCCATCTCCACCGCCTCGGCCTCGACCATGACCGAGGTGGTGAAGGGCAAGACCGTCGAGGAGGCCCACGCCCTCTTCGAGCAGTTCCACGACGTGGTCCTCGGCAAGATCGAGGCGGATCCGGTGGCGCTGGGAAAGCTGGCGGTCTTCGCCGGGGTGGCCGCCTATCCGATGCGGGTGAAGTGCGCGAGCCTCTGCTGGCACACCCTCGAGGCCGCCCTGGGCGAATCCGACCAGCAAGTGAAGACGGAGTAGGACCTTGAGCGAGAACGATCCCAAGACCGCCCTGGAAGAGAGCGTCCGCGCCGCCACCGGCGAGCAGAGCGGCACCCCGCCGGCCGAGATCCCGCGGGGCGAGACCGCGGCCAGCCTGGCGGAGATGGCCGCGGCGGCCGCCCACGTGGCCCCCGAGGAGCTGCGGGAGGAGATCATCTCCATCCTCCAGGGCATCTACGACCCCGAGATCCCGGTGAACATCCACGAGCTGGGCCTGATCTACGCCATCGAGATCGACGAGGGAGGCGCGGTGGAGATCCGCATGACCCTCACCGCGCCCGGCTGCCCGGTCGCCGGCCCGATGGTGGACGAGGTCCAGCACAAGGTCGCCGAGCTGCCCGGGGTCGCCACCTGCCACGTCGAGCTGGTCTGGGAGCCGCCCTGGACGATGGACCGGATGAGCGAGGCCGCCCGCCTCCAGCTGGGGATGTTCTGATGCGCTTCGATCTCACCCCCGAGGCGGCGAAGAAGATCCTCGAGCTGGTCGAGAGCTGGGAGAGGCCCGCCCTCGGCCTGCGGGTCGGTGTGCGGGGCGGCGGCTGCTCCGGCTTCTCCTACTTCATGGAGGTCTGCGAGGAGAGCGCCTTCGACGCCGAGAAGGACGAGCGCTTCGAGCACCACGGCGCCACCGTCGTCGTCGATCGCCGCTCGCTGAAGGTCATCGACGGCACCGAGCTGCACTGGAAGAGCAGCTTGATGGGGGCGGCCTTCGAGTTCAGGAATCCGCAGGCGAAGCAGACTTGTGGATGTGGTTCATCCTTCGCGACCTGACCTCGGGTCGAGCCAGCGGAAAGGCCGTGGACGTGTACGTGCACGGAACTCGGGACCCGGGAAGTACTCGGCCAGGCCGTTCACCTCGCCGTCCACGTCCACGTACACGTACACGTACACGGCTTCTCCCGGGGGAGCGACCGAGGTCTACGAACCCCGGAGCTTCCTGACCCGGGCGATGACGAGCTCCGCCGCTCGATCAATCTCGACCTCGGTGTTGTACCGTCCGATCCCGAAGCGCAGCGAGCCGTGGGCCAGATCGTCGGAGACTCCCATCGCCCGCAGGACGTGAGAGGGGGTCGGGGTGGCGGAGGCGCAGGCCGAGCCGGAGGAGAGGCAGAGCTCCCGCAGGCCCAGCAGCAGGGGCTCGGCCTCGACCCCCTCGAAGGAGAGGTTGAGGTTGCCCGGCAGGCGCGCGCCTTCCTCCATCGTGCCGTGGACGACGACCCCCTCGAGGGCGTCGGTGATCAACCGGTGCAGGCGGTCGCGCAGGGTGAGGAGGACCCGGCTCTCGCGCTCCCGCTCGGCGGCCGCCAGGGCCAGGGCCTCGCCGAGGCCCACGATCAGCGGGAGGGGGAGGGTGCCCGAGCGGAAGCCCCGCTCGTGGCCGCCCCCGTGGAGCAAGGGCGCCGGCCGCACTCGCGGATCACGCCGCTTGAGGAAGATCGCGCCGATCCCCTGGGGGCCGTGGACCTTGTGCCCGGAGAGGGAGGCGCAGTCGACGTGCTGCTCGAGGACGTCGAAGGGGACCTTGCCGATCGCCTGGACGGCGTCGGTGTGGAAGAAGGCCCCCACCGACCGGCAGTGCGCCCCGATCTCGGCGATGGGCTGGAGGGTGCCCACCTCGTTGTTGGCGGCCATCACCGAGCAGAGCAGGGTGTGCTCGTCCACCGCCTCGCGGACGGCCTCCATCCGGACGACGCCGTCGGCCTCCACCGGGAGGATCGTCAGCTTCGCGCCCCTCGCCTCGGCCAGCCAGCGGGCGGTGTCGAGGACGGAGGGGTGCTCGATGGCCGAGACCACCAGGCCCCGCCGCCGCTCGCCGTAGGCATCGAGGAGGCCGGCCAGGGCGAGGTTGTTGGCCTCGGTCGCCCCGGAGGTGAAGACGATCTCCCCCTTGGCCGCGCCCAGGGCCCGGGCCACCTGCTCCCGGGCCCGCTCCACCGCCTCCTTCGCGTCCCATCCCCGGCGGTGGGTGCGGCTGGCCGCGTTGCCGAACCTCTCGGTGAAGTAGGGCAGCATGGCCTCCAGCACCCGGGGATCGACCGGCGTGGTGGCGTGATGATCCAGGTAGATCGGGGTGCTCCCCACGGCTGGTTTGGCCTCCGTCATGTCTCTGACGTAACTTCTCTGGAATCCATCGCGAAGGAAAGGGCACCTACCCCTTGCCGGGGACACGCGCATCCATGAAGAAACTGACCCTCATCGCCAGCGGCGCCATCCTCGCCTTCCTCCTGGTCGCCTTCGTCCCCGGCCTCCTCGAGGGCCCGGGCCTCGCGGAGAGCGGCCCCTCCTTCGAGGACGCCATGCGGGAGAGCCTCCTGCTCGCCCTGGGCGTCGTCTTCCTGGGCGGCGTGCTCACCAGCCTGACCCCCTGCGTCTATCCCCTGATCCCGATCACGGTGGCGGTCTTCGGCGCCAAGAGCGCGTCGAGCCGCATGAAGGGCGCGCTCCTCTCCTCGGTCTACGTCCTGGGCATGGCGGTGATGTACGCCTCGCTCGGGCTCCTCGCGGCGCTCACCGGCAAGGTCTTCGGGAGCGTGATGTCGAACCCCTGGGTGATCGGCGTCATCGCGACGGTCTTCGTCCTCTTCGGCATCTCCATGCTGGGGGTCTTCCAGATCCGCCTCCCGAGCGGCCTCCAGACCCGCCTCTCCCAGGTGGGCGGCGAGGGCTACGCGGGCGCCTTCGCCATGGGCCTGGTGGCCGGCGTGGTGGCCGCGCCCTGCACCGGTCCGGTCCTCGGCGGGGTGCTGACCTACGTGGCGACCACCGGCGACGCCCTCCTGGGGACGGTCCTCCTCTTCACCTTCGCCCTCGGGATGGGCCTGCTCTTCTTCGTCCTGGGCACCTTCTCGGTGAGCCTGCCCAAGAGCGGCACCTGGATGGACGTGGTCGAGTCCATCTTCGGCATCGCCCTGCTGGTGGTGGCCCTCTACTTCCTCAAGGACGTCGTGCCGGCGCTGCAGGCGCTGGTGCAGGTCGAGGCCGGCTGGGTGATGTGGGTCACCGGCGGGGTCGCGGCCGCAGGGGTGCTCCTGGGCGGCATCCACCTCTCCTTCCACGGGCCGGCGCTGCACAAGGTCGGCAAGGCCGCGGGCGTGCTGCTGCTGACCGGCGCCATCTTCCTCCGGGTCGGCGCCCTGGGGGCCGTCCCCGCGGACCACGGCGGCGAGCTCCACTGGCTGACCAGCGAGTCCGAGACCCTCGCGCTCGCCAGCGCCGAGGGAAAGCCGGCGATGGTCGACTTCTCCGCCGACTGGTGCACCGCCTGCAAGGAGCTCCAGAAGTACACCTTCCCGGATCCGGCGGTGCAGGAGGAGCTCTCCCGCTTCGTCATCGCCACGGTCGACCTGACCGACGACGAGTCGCCGGAGTACGCCCGGCTGAAGGAGAAGTACGGCTTCCCCGGTCTGCCCTACATCGTCTTCTACGACTCGAAGGGCGAGCAGCGAAAGGACCTGACGGTCACGGGCTTCCGCCGCCCCGAGGACTTCCTGAAGATCCTCGCCGCGGTGAAGTAGCGGTCTAGAAGAGGCGGAAGGAGAGCCCCGCCCAGCTCTCGACCTGGAAGGCGAAGCCGCCGACGTAGCCGCCGCCGCCCTCCCAGCGGGGGCCGAAGCCGAAGGTGGCGACGACGTTCATGTCGGGCGTCAGCATGTACTCCAGCCCCACCAGCATCTTGATCGGCAGGCGCCAGCCGCCGCCGTAATTGAAGGTGTAGAGCAGGGGCACGTCGAGGGTGAAGAAGGAGCTGTAGGTCGGGTGAGGCTTCATCCCGAGGGCGATGCCCGGCGAGAGGACGAAGCCCACGTTGCCGGCGTTGGCGATGTCGGCGTAGCGCGCCCCGAAGTTCATGTGCAGGCCGCCCCGCCCGGTGAAGGCCAGGTTGAACTCCTCCTGGTCCATCAGCGAGTAGCGCACCGAGATCAACGCATCGGCGGTCGTGCGCAGGTAGTCGAAGGTCAGCCCGTAGCCGAAGTCGTAGGCCTGCGGCTGTCCCTGCAGGTAGTGCGCTCCGATCGTCGGCAGGCCCACCCAGACGTTCCAGGCCTGGGTCTCCGGGCCGAGCACCGAGCCGTCCCACGAAGAGAAGGCGCCCGCGCGGGCGGTCGCCGGCGCGGTGAGCGCCAGCAGCAGGGCGAGGGCGGCGATGAGGTTCTGCAGGCGCTTCATCGTTTCTCCCTAGAACCAGTAGTGGACGCCGAGGACGGCGGTGCCGGCGGTGACGAGATAGGGTGGGGTGGGGGGCTGGACCGCCGCGGTGACCTGCCCGAAGCGGGCTCCCCCGCCCAGGCCGAACTCCGCGAAGATCTCCAGGTTGTCGGTACCCGGAGGATAGTAGGCGAGGCCGGGTCCGAGGAAGTAGGCCATGGTGTGGAGGCCGAGGCTGCCCACCGAGGGGAGCACCATCCCGGCGAGGTAGAGGTTGAGGTTCTCCTCCGGGATGAGGTGGAGGATCGCCTTGCCGCCGAAGGCGATGCTGAAGAGCCCCTGCCGCCAGTCCACGCCGAGGAGGGCGGAGAACTCGGCCATGGGCGCGGCGGCGAACTTCACCGAGAGCAGGCTGCCCGGCAGGACCGGGCCCACCGGGACGGCCTGGAAGCCGACCGCCGCGATCCGGGTGGAGTTGTCCCGCGCCTCGGCGCGATCGGGGGAGAGGGCGAGGAGGGTGAGCCCGAGGGCGAGGGGCAGCAGGTGGCGCGGGGCGATCATGTCGCCGCACAGGAGAGCAGAAGAGGCGCGTGGAGGGTAGGGGCGCTCGGCCGCCCGGGCTCACTCCATGCCGGCCTGGCGCTCCCCCTCGAGCTGCTGAGCGCGCTCCTGCGCGGCCTGGAGGCGGGCCGCCTCCTCGTTCACGTCGGTGGTGCGGGAGGCCCAGAGCCAGGCCATGAAGATGCCGAAGCCGACGGCGAAGGTGCCCAGGAGCATGAGGATCCAGCCCCAGGTCGGGATGCCCTGGCGCTGGAGGTTGAGGCGCCGGTCCATCTCCGCGCCGCTGCCCTGGGTGGGCTGCACGGCCTGTACGCCGAGGCGGTCGAGGGTGGGGGTGCCGCCCCGGGCGCGGGCCACCGCCTCCTTCTGCTCGCGGTCCATGAAGGTGTCGCCGTCGAGGGCGCCGCCGCCGGACTCCCGGCCGCCGCTGCGGCTCTGGCGCGGCAGCAGGTCACCGAGACCCAGGTCCAGGGGCTTGCGCTTGACCTCGGAGGACACCCGGGTCACCGCATCCATGTCCAGCTCTCCCCCGATCTCACCGAGGCCGTCGTCGAACTCTTCGCCAGGCATGACCGCATTCTACGCCACCTCGCGGGTCCAGCGCAGGTGTCCAGGCCCTGGACGCCGGGATCTGCGTGCACCAGATCGCGGGCCCGAAGGCCTGCGACCAAGGGTCCGGAAACAATGCGCTTTTCGCGCTCCGCCCGGCGCCACGCCTCCGGACCTCCAGGCTGTCGTCTCAGCAGACAGTTTCGGCCTCCGGGGGTCCCGGAGCGGTTCCCGGAGCTCGGCGTAAGAGCCTGTATTTGCTTGACTTTACCTTGTTCGTCGGAGGCCTCCCGCGGCATGGATCTTGCTCGATATCGGGCAAGGGGTCCGTGCGTCCGTCGCCTCTCCCGGACCCGAAGGAGTCTTCCAGTGATCCGCAACTCAGAGATCCTCGTCGTCGATCCCGATCCCACCGCCCGCTCCCTCGCCCTGCGCGCCCTTCGGAAGGACGGCCTGCGCGCCATCGGAGCCGGCACCCGGCACGAGGCCCTCCAGGCCTTCGAGGCGGCCCGGCCGATGGTGGTGATCTCCGAGCTGGCCCTCGACGAGGGCGACGGCCTCTCCCTGATGCGCGAGCTGCGCGAGGTGGGCGGCCACGAGGTGCCGGTGCTCCTCCTCTCCGATCTCACCGGCGCGCCCCGCACGGCCGGGGCCGACGCCCGCGCCCTCGGCGCCGAGGACCTGCTGCCCAAGCCGCTCTTCGCTCGCGACCTGGTGACCTTCAGCCACCTGCACCGCGGCCGCCCCGCCGGGGCCCGGGTGATCGAGGGCCGCCTCGAGCAGACCTCCGCCGCCTACCTCCTGCGGGCGCTGGCCACCGGCAGCCGCAGCGGGCGGGTCGTCTTCATCGAGGGGGAGGGCGAGGTCGTCTTCCGCGAGGGGCGGATCATCGAGGCCAGCTTCCGCCACCGCTGCGGTGAGCCGGCCCTCTTCCGCCTCCTCACCCTGCAGCGCGGACCCTTCCACCTCTTCTTCGAGACCATCGGCAAGAGCGGCTCCCTGAACCTGGGGGTGAAGGAAATCCTGCGGCAGGGGCTGCCCTACGTGCAGCGCTGGGAGGCCATCACCGGCCGGCTGCCGGGGCTCGACGCCGTGCTCCAGATCGACTTCGGCGAGCTCGGGGCGAAGCTGGCCACCCTGCCCGACGCGGTGAACGGCATCGTCCGCCTCTTCGACGGCAAGCGCGATCTCGAGCGGGTCCTCACCGACTCCCCGCTGGCCGAGCTGACCACCCTCGAGGTGATCGATCGCCTCCTCCACGGTGGCATCCTGGTCGCCCCGGTCGTCGAGGCGGCGCCGGTGAGCGAGGAGGCCTCACCGGCCCCCGAGGCGCCCGTCGCCAGCGACGAGGTGATGCGCTCGCTCTTCGGGGAGGGCCTGCCGGCGGGCGTGGCCGGCGCGGCCGCGCTGGGCAACGAGGTGCCCGCGGGCTGGACCGCCGGCGAGCCCATCGCCTGGTCGGCCCTCGAGCCCGAGCCCGTGATCGGGCGGAGCGACGAGGCGGAGGATCCCCGCGCGATCACCGGCTGGGATCTGCCCGCGGCCCTGGCAGAGGCCAGCCGGGTGGCGCACGCCCACGCCCTGGAGCAGAGCGCCGATCTGGCGGCCGAGGCCTCCGGCGAGGCCACCCTGGCCGCCGCCGCCGATCTCGGCGAGCTCGGTGACCTCGGTGACCTCGGTGAGGCGCTGGCCCCCGACTTCTTCGAGGACGAGGAGGTCCCGACCCCGGCGCTCGAAGCGAGCGAGGACGAGGCCGAGCTCGAGGAGCTCTACCACGCGATGGCCGTGGGGACGCGCAAGGCCTCCCTGGGCTGGGCCGCCTGGACCGGCTTCGTCGCCCTCTGTGGAAGCCTGATCGTCGCGACCGTCGTGCTGACCCTGGACGAGGTCCGGGTCGACCCCGAGGTCGCCTCCCCGGCCGTGGTGCGGGCCGTCTCCCCCGAGCCCGCCGCCGCGCCCGCGCCCGCCCCCGATCCGGCCGTGGCCGCCGACCTGGCCCTGGTCGAGGCCGAGGCCGAGGGCAGCGCCGCCGCGCCGGTGCCCAAGGACGACGCCTGGCTGGCCGCCGAGTTGCAGGCCGCGAGCGACGCTTACGCCACCGGCCTCTACGGCGACGCCGTGCTGATCTACGCCGGCGCCGCCATCGAGCGCCGCGACTCCCTCGAGGCGCGGATGGGCCTGGGCCTCTCCTACCTCGAGCTGGGGGATCTCGAGGGCGCCGTCGGCGCCTTCCGGGCCGCGCGCGAGATCGATCCCTCCTCGCCCCGCGCCCTGGCGCTCCTGGGCTCGGCCTTGCAGATCTCCGGGCAGCGGATGGAGGCCCGGAAGGTCTACCAGCGCTACCTCGAGGTGCGTCCCGAGGGCACGCAGGCCTCGGAGATCCGTGCCATCCTCGATCGCTGGGACGACTAGCGCCCCGCCTTCAGGCTCGGCGTGGAGGCGTGCTATGACACGCCCATGTCGGGCCACAATCGATGGACGAAGATCAAGCGCCAGAAGGAGGCGCTCGGCGCCACCAAGGGCAAGGCCTTCACCAAGGTGATCAAGGAGATCACCGTGGCCGCCCGGGACGGCGGCGGTGATCCCGAGGCCAACGCCCGGCTGCGCGCCGCGATCCAGGCTGCCAAGGACGTCAACCTCCCCAAGGACAACATCGAGCGGGCCATCCTGAAGGGCACCGGTGAGCTCGAGGGGCAGGCCTACGAGGAGATCGCCTACGAGGGCTACGGCCCCGCCGGAGTGGCCCTCTACGTGGAGTGCGTGACCGACAACCGCAATCGCACGGTCGGCGAGGTCCGCCACCTCTTCACCAAGGGCAACGGGAACCTCGCCGAGAGCGGCGCGGTGGCCTGGATGTTCGAGCACAAGGCGCTGATGGAGCTGCCCAAGGAGGGGCTCAGCGAGGAGCGGGCCATGGAGCTCTGCATCGAGGCCGGCGGAGAGGACGTCGTCGACACCGGAGACACCTGGGAGGTGCAGGCCGGCGCCAGTGACTTCCACGCGCTGCTGACCGGCCTCGAGGGGCTCGGCCACAGCCCCCGGAACCCCCGCCTGGAGTGGATCCCGAAGAACACCGTGAAGGTGTCCGGCGAGGACGTGAAGAAGGTGCTGCGCCTCGTCTCCCTGCTCGAGGAGAGCGACGACGTCCAGAACGTCTTCGCCAACTTCGACATCGACGACGAGGAGATGGAGCAGGCCACCGAGTGAAGGTGCTGGGCATCGATCCGGGCACCCGGGCCTGTGGCTGGGGGGTGGTCGCCTCCCACCGGCGCCGCCTCGAGCCGGTGGCGCACGGAGTGATCCGCCTGGAGGGAGAGCTGGCCCCGCGCCTCGCCGCCCTCTGGGAGGCCCTCGTCGAGGTCCTCGAGGCGCAGCAGCCGGACCTGGTCGCGGTGGAGGGCCTCTTCACCCAGAGCAACGCCCGCTCGGCGCTCACCCTCGGCCACGCCCGAGGGGTGGTCCTGGCCGCTGTCGCCCGCGCGGGGCTCCCCGTCCAGGAGTACGCCCCGGCGACGGTGAAGCGCACGGTGGCGGGCAGCGGCCGGGCCGACAAGGACGCGGTGCAGACGATGGTCAAGAGCCTCCTGGGCCTCTCGGGGAGGCTGCCCCCCGACGCCTCGGATGCCCTGGCCATCGCGGTCTGCCATCTGCAACACACCGGCGGCGGGCTGCCGGCCAAGGCCCGCCTCTCGGTGCAGGACTTCCGCAAGGGGAGAGAGGGATGATCGCGCAGCTCATCGGCGTGGTGATGGAGAAGCGGGCGGACCACCTCGTCCTCGACGTGGGTGGTGTAGGGTACCGGGTCTTCGCCTCGGCCGAGGCCCTGGCCTCCTTCCCGGGGCGAGGAGAGAAGGCGTTGATCCGCACCCACACCCACGTGCGGGAGGACGCCATCGAGCTCTACGGCTTCAGCGACGCCCGCGAGGAGGCGATCTTCCACGCCCTCATCGGCGTGCCCAAGGTCGGCTGCCGCAAGGCCCTGGTGCTCCTCTCGGGTATCGGCGCCGCGCAGATCGTCGCCGCGGTCCGCAGCGCGGACGCCGCCGCCCTCGCCCGGGCCCCGGGGGTCGGCGCCAAGACCGCCGAGCGCCTCGTCCTGGAGCTCAAGGGCAAGCTCGACGGCCTCGCCACCGGCGGGAGCGCCGAGGCGGAGAGGGGCGGGGACGAGCACCTGGCCGATCTCGTCTCGGGCCTGATCGGGCTGGGGTACCGGGCCGCCGCCGCCCAGAAGGCGGCGGAGCTGGCCTGCGAGCAGGATCCGGAGGGGGAGCTGCCCCAGCTCCTCAAGGCCGCCCTGGCGCACCTGCGGGACGGGTCCTGAACACCCGTGCACTCCTGCTCCGGACGGGATAGGCTCCCGCGCGAGGGATGAACGGCGAGAGAGCGATCGCGCCCACGGCGGCGGAGGACGAGCAGGCCTACGAGCGCTCCCTGCGCCCGAAGAGCTTCGCGGAGTTCGTCGGCCAGCGGCTGGTGGTGGACAAGCTCGAGGTCTACGTCGAGGCCGCCCGCCGCCGCAGCGAGAGCCTGGACCACGTCCTGCTCTCGGGGCCTCCGGGGCTGGGCAAGACCAGCCTGGCCCACATCATCGCCCGGGAGCTCGGTGTCCAGCTCCACGTCACCTCCGGCCCGGCCATCGAGCGCAAGGGCGATCTCGCGGGCATCCTCACCAGCCTGGAGGAGGGGGACATCCTCTTCGTGGACGAGGTGCACCGCCTCCCCCGGGTGGTCGAGGAGAGCCTCTACACCGCCATGGAGGACTACGAGTTCGACGTCATCCTCGGCGACGGCCCGGCCGCCCGCTCGGTGAAGCTCGAGCTCTCTCCCTTCACGCTGGTCGGGGCGACGACGCGCACCGGCCTGCTCACGGGTCCCATGCGGGATCGCTTCGGCATCGTCGAGCGCCTCGACTTCTACGACGCCGAGGCCCTCGAGCAGATCGTCGAGCGCAGCGCGCGCATCCTACAGGTGCAGCTGGAGAAGGGAGGCGCGGCCGAGATGGCCCGCAGGGCCCGGGGCACGCCGCGGGTGGCGAACCGCCTCCTGCGCCGGGTGCGGGACTTCGCCGAGGTCGAGGGCAGCGGCAGCGTCGATCGCGAGGCCGCCGACCTCTTCCTCGGCCGCCTCGGGGTGGACGAGAGAGGCCTCGACACCATGGACCGCCGCCTCCTCGAGGTGATCATCGAGCGCTTCGAGGGCGGCCCGGTGGGCATCGGCACCATCGCCGCCGCCGTGGGCGAGAAGCCCGACACCCTCGAGGAGGTCTACGAGCCCTACCTCGTCCAGCAGGGGCTGCTGGCCCGCACGCCCCGCGGCCGGGTCGCCACCACCGCGGCCTACACCCACCTCGGCAAGAAGCCCACGGGCCGGCAGGGCTCCCTGGTCTAGGGCTACAATGCGGGGATGGCCAGACTCCACCTCGCGCTCCTCCTCCCGTTCCTCGCCGCTCTCTCCCTCGCCTGCGGGCCGCCCACCGACAGTGACGGCACCGACGCCGGTGGGAGCGACAGCGGCACCTCCGACGGCGGCACGACGGATGGGGGAGCGAGCGACGGCGGCGCAACGGACGGCGGCGCGACCGACGGTGGCGGGAGCGATGGCGGGGGCACGGACGGGGGCGTCACGAACCCGGCCTGCGCCGCCCTCCAGGATGGCTGGAACGTGGACTTCCTGGTGGACGGCGAGGCCCGCTCCTTCGTCCTGAACCTGCCCTCCGGCGCCGAGACCGACGGCCCCTGGCCGGTGGTCTTCGGCTGGCACGGCCTGGGCGGCAGCGCGACCGACTTCAGCAGCGTGCTTTCGCCCCACGTGAACGACCCGAACTTCCCCTTCATCGCCGTCTCGCCCGAGGACTCGGGCCTGATGATGTACGGCTACGAGGTGGACTGGGACGTCTTCACCGTCGACGCCGCCACCAACAAGGAGATGCGGCTCTTCGACGAGATCCTCGCCTGCCTGGAGGCCCGCTACGGGGTGGACGAGGACCGCGTGCACGTGACCGGCTTCTCCCTCGGCGGCGCGATGACCAACCTGACGGGCGTGGCCCGGGGCGGGCAGGTGGCCTCGGTCGCGGCCTTCTCCGGGGCCTACCTCTCCAACTCCGAGAACACGGCGGTCTTCGGGCCCCTGGCCGGCATGGTCAGCTGGCCGACGCCCTCGCACGGCAACGCCTACACCCAGCTGCTGATCCACGGAGGCCCGACGGACTCCTACACCCTGTCGATCGTGACCCTCCAGGCCGACGTCTTCGCCGAGAACGACGTCGGCTACCTCAACGGCATGGGCCACGACGCCATCCTCTGCGACCACGGCCAGGGTCATTCGGTCCCGCTCTACCTGATGCCCGCCACGGACATCCTGGACTTCTTCCAGGCGCACCCCCTGGGCACGACGGCCTCGCCCTACGCCAACGGGCTGCCGGGCTCGCTGGGCACCTACTGCACCTTCAGCGCCGGCAACTGAGGCGGCGCGCCCGGGAGGGGTCTCGCCGGAGAGGAGGCCACCCGGGCAGCACCTCTCCGCAGCCCCCCAGCTCGGCGGGGAGAGCGCCCGTCTTGCATCTCCGGGGCGCGGGGGCAGGTTGAGGCGGGTGCCCGTGAGCGGGCGCGGAGGAGGTGAGATGCCAGTCCCGGAGACCATGCGTGCGGTCGTGCTCGACGCCTATTCCGGTCCGGCGGGGCTGCGCCTCGACGAGGTGCCCACGCCGAGGCCGGGACCCGGTGAGGTCCTCATCGAGGTGGCGGGCTCCCCCATCAACCCCTCCGACCTGGCCTTCCTCGAGGGAAACTACGTTCCCCGTCCGCCGACCCCGACCCGTCCGGGGCTGGAGGGGGCGGGGAGGGTGGTCGAGGCCGGGCCGGGCCTCATGGGCCGCTACCTGAAGGGCAAGCGGGTGGCCTTCATCGCCGGCTCGGAGACCGGGGCCTGGGCCGAGTACGTGGTGGTTCCCAACGGCATGGCCCTGCCCCTGGGGGCCGGCGTCTCCCTGGAGTCGGGGGCGATGTCGGTCGTGAACCCGATGACGGCCCTGGCCCTCCTCGACCTCTGCCGCGAACGGCGCTGCCGGGCGGTGGTGAACACCGCGGCGGCGGGCGCCCTGGGCCGGATGATCGACCGGATCTTCGGCGCCGAGGGCATCGAGGTCATCAACGTCGTACGCCGGCCCGAGCAGGTCGAGAGCCTCCGGGCCCGGGGCGTGAAACACGTGCTGGACTCCTCGGCCGGGGACTTCGAGGCCTCGCTCCGCGAGCGCTGCAAGGCGCTGGGCGCCACCCTGGCCTTCGACGCCGTGGGCGGGAGCCTCACCGGGCAGCTGCTGGCGGGCCTGGAGCGGGGCTCGACCGTGATGGTCTACGGCGGGCTCTCCGAGCAGCCCTCCAGGGCCGAGATCGGAGACCTGATCTTCAGCGGCAAGACCCTCACCGGCTTCTGGCTGTCTCGCTGGATCCCCGCTCAGGGCGTCCTGAAGAACCTGCGGACCTGGAGGAGAGTCCAGGGGCTCCTCGAGGGGTCCCTGCGCAGCGAGCTGCGCTCGACCTTTCCCCTGGAGAAGGCCGCGGAGGCGGTGGTCGCCTATCAGGGCGCCATGAGCGCCGGGAAGGTGCTGCTCGTCCCGCAGGCCGGCTGAGCGGCGCGCGCGCCCGGGGCTCCGGTGCGCTACCCGGCCGGGTACTCGGCGTCGTGGTAGACGTTCTGCACGTCGTCGCAGTCGTCGAGCATCTCGAGCAGCTTGTCCATGGTGGCGACGTCGTCGCCCTCGATCTTGATCGAGCCCTTGGAGACGAAGCGGATCTCGTCCACGTCGAACTCGATCTCGCCGAAGGTGTCGAGGATGACCTGCTTGGCGTTGCCGTACTCGGTGGGCGGCACGAAGATCGTCAGCTTGCCCTCCTCCGCCTCGATCTCGCCGACGTCGACGTCCGCGCCGAGCAGCGCCTCGAAGGCGGCCTCCTCGGTGCCCGCGAAGACGAAGACCGCGACGTGGTCGAAGAGGTGGGCCACGGTGCCCGGGGTGCCGAGCTTGCACTTGGACTTGGTGAAGCAGTTCCGGACCTCACCGACGGTGCGGGTGGGGTTGTCCGTGAGGCAGTCGACGATCACCGAGGTGCCGCCGGGGCCGAAGCCCTCGTAGCGCGCAGGGGCGTAGTCCTCGCCGACGCCGCCCGAGGCCTTCTCGAGCGCCTTGTCGATGATGTGGGAGGGGACCTGATCCCGCTTGGCCCGCTCGATCAGCCCGCGCAGGGCGAGGTTGCCGTTGGGATCGGCGCCGCCGGCCTTGGCGACCACGTAGAGCTCCCGGCCGTACTTGCTGTAGATCTTGGTCTTGCGGGCGGCCGTCTTGGCCATCGAGGCCTTGCGATTCTCGAAAGTCCGTCCCATTGCGCTGCTCCAGGGTGAGGTGGGCCGGGGAGTCTACCGAAAAGACCCGGGCTCAGCCCAGAGTGTCGCCAAAGCGGGGCCAGGCCCACCTGCGTGGGCCTCAGGGCAGCGCCGCTCGCTCGAGCTCGATCAGCAGCCCGGCGCAGGCCTCGGTGACCTGCACCTGGTCGGTGGGGAGCACCACCAGCCCGCTGAGGCACTCGGAGACCGTGGCCGGGTAGGTGGTCCGGGGCGCCGCCCCGAAGATGGTCTGCACCGCGCCGCTGCCATCCACCACCCCGGTGTCGTCGGCCAGGACCAGCCGGATCGAGGTCCGCGAGGTGATGTAGAGGTTGCCGAAGGAGTCGCAGCCCAGCCCTCGCGGGGTGTCCACCGAGAAGGCCCAGGCCGGGCTGCCCTGGCCGGAGGAGGCGGCGGCGCCGTCACCGAGCACGGTGGAGACGAGGTCGGAGGTGGCCTCGACCCGCCGCACGCGGTTGTTCCCCTGATCGGCGATGAAGAGGTCACCGTTGCGACAGCGGGTCACCGAGGCGGGCCGGTAGAGCAGGGCCTGGTTCGCTGGCAGGCCGTCGCCGAAGAAGCCCAGGGTCTGGGGGGTGCCCGCGATGGTGGTCACGGTGTCGGCGGAGAGATCGATGACCCGGATGGCGTGGTTTCCGGTGTCGGCGACGTAGAGGAGCTGCGCGGCGGAGTCGACGAAGAGCCCCTGGGGCTCCCGGAACCTCGCGCCGGAGGCCGGGCCGTCGGCGAAGCCCGCGGCGCCGGCGGCGTTGGCGAGGGGCAGGACGGTCCAGGTGGTGGTGTCGCGGCTGTCGACGGCGGTGACGGCCTGGATGCGGTGATTGGAGGTCTCGCTCAGGTAGAGGATCTGGTTGTCCTCGTCCCAGGCCACGCCGCCCACCGATCCGAAGGTCTGGCTGCGGTAGAGCGCCAGGTTCGAGGTGGCGGAGATCTGGGGATAGCGGCCGGCCACCACCTCGAGGGTGGCGGTGTCGGTGAAGGCCGCCTCCACCGTGCCGGTCCCGCCGGCCGCGAAGAGGGTCTTGTCGGGAGCCACGGCCAGGTCGACCGGGCTCGCGAGCCGGGCGCCGACCAGAGGCCCCACCCCGTAGGGGGCCACCACCCCGGCCACGGTGGTGATGATGCCGGTGGCGGCGTCGACGCGGCGGATCCTCTGGAAGTTGTACTCCGAGATGAAGAGGTTCCCCCCGGCGTCGAGAGCGACGTCCCGGGGTCCCATCACCCGGCTGGCGGTCGAGGGGCCTCCGTCCTGGAAGCTGCCCGAGCCGGCGGTGACCGAGCTGATCAGCCCGGAGACCGCGTCGACCCGGCGGACCCGCTGGTTGAAGCTGTCTCCGATGTAGAGGTGTCCCTGGGCGTCGACGGCCAGCCCATTGGGCCAGTTGAGGTTGGAGGACGTGGCGGCGATGCCGTCCCCGAGGAAGCCCGCGGTGCCGGTCCCGGCGTAGGTCGAGATGTTGCCGGTCGCCGGATCGACGCGGCGGACCACGTGGTAGCCCTCGTCGGAGATGAAGAGGTTCCCGTCGGCGTCGACGGCCACGTCCCGGATCGTGCCGAGGCGCGCCGCGGTGGCCGGGCCACCGTCTCCCGTGTAGCCGTAGGAGCCCGTCCCGGCGACCGTGGTGACGGCCTGGGTGAGCGCGTCGACCCGGGCCACCCGGCGGTCGAGGGTGCGGGCGACGTAGAGGTTGCCGGCGGCGTCCAGCGCGAGCCCGTTGGGCATGGGGACGGTGACGTAGGTGTCGATCACGCCGGTCGCGGCGTCGATCCGGCGAATGCGCCCCGTGTTCCCGTCGCCCACGTAGACGTTCCCGCTGGCGTCCGAGACCAGGCTGGAGACCTGGCCGAGCTCGGCGTCGGTGGCGGGGCCGCCGTCGCCCGAGAAGCCTCGCTTCCCCGTGCCGGCGACGGTGGTGAGCACGCCGGTGGTGCCATCGATCCGGCGCAGCAGGTACTCGTTGGCGGGCGCGAAGTAGAGATCGCCGTCGGGGGTGATGGTCAGCGACGGGTCGAGCACCGGGGCCGGGGTGGCGGTGGCGAAGCGGCCCTCACCCGAGTAGGCGAGCGTGCCCAGCACCGTGTCGATCACCCCCGTGGCGGCGTCCACCCGGCCGAGCCGCTCGTTGAAGGCGATGTAGAAGTTCCCCGCGGGGTCGACGGCCACCTGGTGGATCGAGCTGAGCAGGACGCTGGTGGCCGGCACACCGTCGGCGTCCACGGTCCCGGAGCCCGCGACGAGGCTGATGATCTGGGTGCTGGCGTCGACGAAGCGGACCCGCTGGTTGGCCGAGATGTAGAGGTTGCCCGCGCTGTCGACCGTGACGCCCTCGGTGACGCCGAGCCGGGCGGCGGTGGCGGGGCCGCCGTCGTTCCAGCCGGAGGCCGCGGGGTCGCCGGCCACGGTCGTGATCACCTGGGTCGTGGCGTCGACGCGGCGGACGCGCTCGTTCTGTCGGTCGGCGATGTAGAGGTTGCCGGCCGGGTCGAGGGCGACGCGCAGCGGTCGATCGAGCTGCGCGCTGGCGGCCGGGATGCCGTCTCCGTTGTAGCCGGCGGTGCCGGTGCCGGCGACGGTGGTGATGATCCCGGTCCGGGCGTCGATCCGGCGCACCCGGTGAGCGCTGTCGTCGGCGAAGTAGAGGTTCCCGAGGCCGTCGACCGCGATCCCGGTGGCGGTCTGCAGGGTGGCGGTGGCGGCCGGGCCGCCGTCCCCGCTGGTCGAGGACGTCCCGTTTCCGGCGAGGGTGGAGATCATCCCGGTCTGGGCGTCGATCCGGCGGATCCGGGCGGCCTCACCGATGAAGAGGTTGCCGAGGCCGTCGACCGCGAATCCCACGGGGTTCCGCAGCGAGGCGCCGGTGGCCAGCTGATCGTCGCCGTTGTAGGCGTTGACGCCGGTGCCCGCGACGACGATGGCCGCCCCCGTGCTGGCGTCGAGGCGATACACCCGTTGACCGGGGGAGTCGGTGACGAAGAGGTTTCCGTGGCGGTCCATCGCGACGTTCGAGGCCTGGCTCAGCCCGACCTCGGTGCCCGCCGCGCTGCCCCCGATCCGGGTCAGGGCCGCCCAGGTGGTGGCCACGCAGGCATCGCAGCCGTCGGCCGGGTTCAGGTTGCCGTCGTCGCAGGGCTCGTCCGCGTCGACCACCGCGTCTCCGCAGACCTCCACCTTGCGGCAGTCCCCGCGGCAGCCGTCGCCGCTCGCCGTGTTGCCGTCGTCGCAGACCTCTGCCGCGGCGAAGATCACGCCGTCCCCACACACGTCCTGCAGGCAGCCGTGGCAACCATCGGTGTCGAGGGTGTTCCCGTCGTCGCACTCCTCGCCGGCCTGCACGATGCGGTCGCCGCAGACGGGCAGGGTGCAGGCGTTGGTGCAGCCGTCGTTGTCGACGTCGTTCGCGTCGTCGCACTCCTCGTCGGGTGAGACCACGCCGTTCCCGCAGGTGGTCACGGTGCAGTTCGCGTCGCAGCCGTCTCCGCTGACGAGGTTGCCGTCGTCGCAGGCCTCGGTCCCGGTCACCACGCCGTTGCCGCAGGCGGTCACGGTGCAGTTCGCGTCGCAGCCGTCCCCCGAGCTCAGGTTGCCGTCGTCGCAGACCTCGGCCCCGGCGACCACGCCGTTGCCGCAGGCGGTCGGGCGGCAGTTGCTGTCGCAGCCGTCGCCGTCCACGGCGTTGCCGTCGTCGCAGATCTCGGCCCCGGTCACCACGCCGTTGCCGCAGGCGGTCGCGGTGCAGTTCACGTCGCAGCCGTCTCCGCTGACGAGGTTGCCGTCGTCGCAGGTCTCGGTGCCGGCCACCACGCCGTTGCCGCAGGCGGTCGGCCTGCAGTTGGTGTCGCAGCCGTCGCCGTCCACGGCGTTGCCGTCGTCGCAGACCTCGCTCCCGCTCACCACGCCGTTGCCGCAGGCCGTGACCGTGCAGTTCGCGTCGCAGCCGTCTCCGCTCGTGAGGTTCCCGTCGTCGCAGATCTCGTCTCCGGCCAGCACGCCGTTGCCGCAGGCGGACACCCGGCAGCCGTCGTCGCAGCCGTCGCCGTCGATGTCGTTGCCGTCGTCGCAGGCCTCCCGTCCCGGGTTCAGCACCCCGTCGCCGCAGACGTTCGGCACACAGGTCGAGAGGCAGTCGTCGGCGTCCTCGCCGTTGCCGTCGTCACAGCCCTCGGCGAGGAGGTTCTGGATCCCGTCGCCGCACACGTTCGCGAGGCAGGAGGGGAGGCAGCCATCCCGGGCCTCCGCGTTGCCGTCGTCGCAGGCCTCGACCCCCTCCTGAACGATGCCGTCACCGCAGCTCGGCAGCCCGCAGCTGTTCCGGCAGCCGTCGGTGTCCACGCCGTTGCCGTCGTCACAGGCCTCGAGGGCGTGGTGGACGATGCCGTCGCCGCAGCGCGCCACCGTGCAGGAGGTCGTGCAGGCGTCGGTGTCCACGTCGTTGCCGTCGTCGCAGGCCTCGCCGGCCGAGACGGTCACCACGCCGTCGCCGCAGCGGGGGGCCACGCAGGCGCCGCTCATGCAGATGCCGTCCACCTCGCACTCGTTGCCGTCCGGAGCCCAGGCCGCGTCGTCTCCCTCCCGCACGACGCAGGGGTGGTCGGGCGAGACGCAGAGGCCGACCTCGAGGACGCAGAGCAGGCCCGCGGGGCAGTGGGCGGTCTCCTTGCAGAGCACCTGCACCTGCTCCGGCGTGGCCTCCTCGAAGGTGCAGCCGCCGACGAGGATGAGGATCGAAGATGCGAGCGCGAGTCGAGCGACCATGAAGCCTCCAGCAAGGTTTCCTGGGTCCCACGTCGTGTGGGAGCGCACGCTCGATAGTAGATCATCGGCCGGGCAGGTTTCTCGGCCGCCCCGCGAGCGCGAGCGAGAGAACCAACGCGAACGGCCCGACGAGGGAGCGCGGGGCTCTCCTCACCGGGCCGGTGCTGGAAGTCGGGGCTGCCGGACCGGCAGCCTAGCCGATGCCTCACCCACCCCCGCCGCAGGAGGGGGCGGGGATCTGGCCGCCGCCGCCGCCGTAGCTGCCCCCGCCGACCGCGAAGGCCGACATCTGGGGACCGGCGGGCTCACCGCACTCGGGGCAGGGGACGGGCTCCTCGCGCTCGGAGATCCGGCGGATCTTCTCGAAGGTGCGCTCACAGGGCTGGCAACGGTACTCGTAGAGGGGCATGGATCGAGGTCTCCTGCGGGCTTTGAGCCAGCTCCCAGGATAAGGATTCAGAGCTCGTCGGAAAAGAGGCTCCTCGCCCGGGGGTGGTGGCGGACGCTGGGGGGCGGCCGCTTCCGGGAGCGGAAGAGGTGGACGGCGAAGAGGCCGAAGACGAAGCCCCCGATGTGGGCGAACCAGGCGGTGCCGCCGCCCCCGGGGGCGCCGAGGAGCTGGAAGAGGAACCACAGGCCCAGGAAGAAGAGGGCCGGGATCTCCACCAGCCGGATGAAGACGAAGATCGGCACCAGGGTGAGAACCCGGGCCCGGGGGTAGAGCATCAGGTAGGCCCCCAGCACCGCCGCGATCGCTCCGGAGGCGCCGACCATCGGCACCTGGGAGGCCGGCTCCACCGCGATCTGCAGGCCGGCGGCGGCCAGCCCTCCCAGGAGGTAGAAGAGGAGGAAGCGGACGTGACCGAGGGCGTCCTCGATGTTGTCGGCGAAGACCCAGAGGAAGAGCATGTTGCCGCCCAGGTGCAGCCAGCCCCCGTGGAGGAACATGCTGGTCAGCAGGGTCGCCGCCTCGGGGAGGGGGGTGAGGGGGGCGAGCGCCAGGGAGGGATCGAGGAGCTCGGCCGGGCGCAGGCCGAAGGTCCAGATCATCTGCTCGAAGCCCGTCTGCAGGAGGAGCTGCCGGCCCCCCCCGGCGTCAGCGACCACCCCGGGCTGGGGCATTGCGACGAGCTCCAGCCCGAAAGCCACCACGTTCAGGGCGAGGAGCGCGTAGGTGAGGAAGGGGATGCGCTCGCTCTCGAGGTTGTCTCGCAGGGGGATCATCGCTGCAAAGCATAGGGATTCCTCTTGATTTTGGTAGCGTCCTCACCTATACGCAGCGCGTCAAAGTTGAACACCCCTGACATTCGCGTCGCGATCTGGCGCCGGGGGCGAGCGCGGCGACAGAAGCGGGACGGCGGGCGAAAACTGGAACCCCCCGGAAAAACGAAGAAAATCGAAGACGAGGCGGGGACGGCCGATCCCGGAGCCGGTGCTGGCACCTGGATTGCTCTGCGCATTGGTCGACAAAGCAGCGAAATCCCCAAATCGAGCAGTCGAGCACCCCGAAGAGAGACAGCAGCCTACGATGCCTTCCCATCACCAGCGGACCCTTCAGAAGAGGGTGGAGATCTCCGGCGTGGGGCTCCACTCCGGTGAGCAGGTCCACCTGAGCGTCTCGCCCGCCGCCGCCAACACCGGCCTGGTCTTCGTTCGCACCGATCTCGGCAAGCGCGTCGAGATCCCGGCCCGGGTCGAGAACGTCGTCGACACCCGCTTCGCCACCACCCTGGGCCGCACCGTCGACGGGGTCAGCGCGACGGTCGGCACGGTCGAGCACCTCCTCTCCGCCTTCGCAGGGCTGGGGATCGACAACGCCCGCATCGAGCTCGACGGCCCCGAGATCCCGATCCTCGACGGCTCGGCGGCGCCCTTCGTCTTCCTCCTGCGCGGGGCGGGCGTCCGGCAGCAGCGCGCCCTCAAGCGCTTCCTCGTGGTCCGCAAGACCGTCGAGGTCAGCGAGGAGGGCAAGCTGGCCCGGCTCTCGCCGGCCCGCGGCTTCCGGGTCACCTGCAGCATCGACTTCGACCACCCGCTGGTCGGCCGCCAGAAGCTGCGCTTCGACTTCTCCGACCGCGACTACCACCGCGAGATCTGCCGCGCGCGCACCTTCGGCTTCCTGGCCGAGGTCGAGGCCCTCAAGGCCGCCGGGCTGGCGCAGGGCGGCTCCCTCGCCAACGCCGTGGTCATCGATCGCTTCTCGATCCTCAACCGCGAGGGCCTGCGCTTCCCCGACGAGTTCGTCCGGCACAAGGTGCTGGACAGCCTCGGCGACCTGGCCCTCCTGGGGATGCCGGTGATCGGCCACCTCGAGAGCCACCGCTCCGGGCACGCCCTGAACCACAAGCTCTCCGCGGCGCTCCTGGCCGATCCCTCCGCCTTCGAGATCCTCGAGGTGCGTGAGCCGGCCGACGTGGGCCGCCTCGGGGTGCGCCTGCCGGCGCTGGGCCTGGCCGAGGCCAGCTAGACCGGGGACGGAAAGAAAAAGGGCGGGGCCCTTCACCTCTTCCCCCCAACTCGACGCCCCGCCGCAACCCCTACCTACGGGGTGCGGCAGGGATTGGCAAGCCTCGGATCAGCCGCCCTGCTTCTCGAGCTGATCGTCGATCTCCGGGGTCCAGCGCAGGATGGGGCGCCGGGCGGCCCGCGTCTCGTCCAGGCGCTCGCGCACGGGGCGGGTGGGGGCGGCGTGGAGGAGCTCGGGGCTCTCCTTCGCCTCCCGGGCGATCTGGGCCATCGCGGCCACGAAGGCCTCGATGCCCTCCCGGGTCTCGGTCTCGGTGGGCTCGATCATCAGCGCGCCGGACACGACCAGCGGGAAGTAGACGGTCGGCGGGTGGAAGCCGAAGTCGATGAGGCGCTTGGCCACGTCGAGGGTGGAGACGCCGTGGGCCTGCACGGCCGCGTCGGTGAAGACCGACTCGTGGAGGGTCTCGCTGGCGAAGGCCAGGGGCCAGGCGCCGCCCTCCTCGGACTCGAGGCGGTGGCGCAGGTAGCGGGCGTTGAGCACCGCGAGCTCGGTGGCGGACTTCAGGCCGGCCGCGCCCAGCTCGCGGATGAAGGTGTGCGCCCGCGCCAGCACCCCGAAGTTGCCGTAGAAGGCCTTCAGGGCCCCGATGGAGTCGGGGCGGTCCTCGACCAGCCGGTAGGCCTCTCCCTCCTTGACCACCCGGGGGATGGGCAGGAAGCGCTCGAGGTCCGCCCGCACCGCCACCGGGCCGGCGCCGGGGCCGCCGCCGCCGTGGGGGGTGCTGAAGGTCTTGTGGAGGTTGAAGTGCATCAGGTCCACGCCCATGTCGCCGGGGCGGGCGTGGCCCATCAGGGCGTTGAGGTTCGCTCCGTCGCAGTAGACCAGGCCGCCGCCCTCGTGGACGACGCTCGCGATCTCGGCGATCTCCCGCTCGAAGATCCCCAGGGTGTTGGGGTTGGTCAGCATGATGCCGGCGACCTCGTCGTCCATCGCCTCCTTCACGGTCTCGGCGTGGACCCAGCCCTGCTCGCCGGCCCGGATCTCGACGACCTCGTAGCCCGCGAGGGCGCTGGTCGCCGGGTTGGTGCCGTGGGCCGAGGCGGGCACGAGGATCTTCGAGCGCGGGCGGCCGTGGGTGGCCTCCTGCCAGGCCCGGATGATCAGCACCCCGGCGAGCTCGCCCTGGGCGCCGGCGGCCGGCTGCAGGGTGCAGGCGTCCAGCCCGCTGATGCCGCAGAGGGCCTGCTCCAGCTCGTACATGAGGCGCAGCGGGCCCTGGGCGTCCTCCTCCTCGAGGAAGGGGTGGGCCCGGGCGATGCCCGGCAGCCGCGCCATCGCCTCGTTCACCCGCGGGTTGTACTTCATCGTGCAGGAGCCCAGGGGGAAGAGGCCGCTGTCGATGCCGTAGTTCCACTGGGAGATGCGGGTGAAGTGGCGGACCACCTCGGGCTCGGAGACCTCGGGCAGGCCCTCGCCGGCCTCGGGCTCGCCCCGCAGGTAGCGCGCCGGGATCTCGCTGGCCGGATCGACCTCGGGGACGCCGACGGGCGGCAGCGAGGCGCCGCTGCGGCCCGGGGCGCCGCGCTCGAAGAGCAGGGGCTCCTCCAGGGCGAGGCCGGTGGTGCCGGGGGGCAGGCTGGCGTCGGGGCGGAAGGGGTGGCCGCTCATGCTGCACCTCCCGGGGCCGCGGCCAGCGTGTCGGCCAGCGCCTGGATCGCCGCGGGGGCGTGGACCTCGGTGACCGCGAGGAGGAGGCCCTCCGGATACTCGTCGTAGTAGCGGGAGAGGGCGAAGCCGCCCTCCAGCCCCACCTCGCGCAGGCGGCGCCGGGCGCCGGCCGGATCGGCGATCTTCACCGTGAACTCGTTGAAGACCGGGCCCGAGAAGCGGGGCTCCAGGCCGGCCGCGGAGAGGAGCTTCCGGGCGTGGTGCGCCCGCTGCCAGTTGATCCGCGCCAGGTCGCGCAGGCCGTGGCGGCCGAGGAGGGCGAGGTGGATCGTCGCCGCGGTCGCGCAGAGGCCCTGGTTGGTGCAGATGTTCGAGGTGGCCTTGGCCCGGCGGATGTGCTGCTCGCGGGCGGAGAGGGTGAGCACGAAGCCGCGGCGGCCCTTGCGATCGACCGTGGCGCCGCAGAGGCGGCCGGGCATCTGGCGCAGGAACTTCTCGGTGGCGGCGAAGAAGCCGACCGAGGGTCCGCCGAAGCTCATGCCGTTGCCGAAGCTGCCGAGCTCGCCCACGGCGATCTGCACGCCGAGGCGGCCGGGCGCGGCCAGCAGGCCCAGGGCGACGGCCTCGGTGGTGATCGAGATCGGGATGGCGCCCGTGGGCTCGCAGCGCCGGGCGATCTCGTCGAGGGGCTCGATCACGCCGAAGAAGTTCGGGTAGCCGGCGATGACGCAGGCCACCTCCTGGCCGCCGGCGGCCAGCGCGGCCTCGAGGGCGGGCAGGTCCATCTGGCCGGTGGCGTCGTCCACCGGGATCGTCACCACCTCGCCCTCGCCGTGGTGCAGGTAGGTGTCGAGCACCCGGCGGTAGAGGGGGTGGATGGCCCGGGAGACCAGCACCTTCGTGCTCTTGCGGCGGCTGCGCAGGGCCAGCAGCGCCGCCTCGGCCATCGCGTGGGCGCCGTCGTACATCGAGGCGTTGGAGACCTCGAGGCCGGTGAGGGCGCAGACCATGGTCTGGTACTCGAAGATCGTCTGCAGCGTCCCCTGGCTCACCTCGGGCTGGTAGGGCGTGTAGGCCGTGAGGATCTCGCCTCGCAGGAGCAGGTCGCTGACCACGGCCGGGACGTGGTGCGGGTAGGAGCCCGCGCCGAGGAAGGGGCGGCCGCTGGTGCACGCCTGCAGCGAGGTCAGCTCGTCGACGAGCCCCTGCTCGTCCAGCGGTGGAGGGAGGTCGAGCTCAGCGCGGAGGCGCAGGGCCTCCGGGATGCTCTCGAAGAGGGCGTCGAGGTTCTCGACGCCGATCGCGGCCAGCATGGCCTCGACCTCTGCGTCGGTGTGAGGCAGGTAGCGCATGGCGAAGATCGAGGCTCCCCTTCTTGTGGGCTGTCGGTTCGCTATTTCAGGAGTCGCTCTCGACGTGCGCGGCGTAGGCGGCGTCGTCGAGGAGGCCGTCGTAGGCGTCGGCGCTGGCCGGCTTCACCCGGATCATCCAGGCGTCCCCGTAGGGATCCTCGTTGACCTTCTCGGGGGCGTCGACCAGGTCCTCGTTCACGGCGGTGACCTCGCCCGAGACCGGGGCGAAGAGCTCGGAGACGGCCTTGGTGGACTCGACGGTGCCGAAGGGCGCGCCGGCGGAGACCTCGTCGCCGACCTCGGGGAGCTCGACGTAGACGACGTCGCCGAGGGAGGACTGGGCGTGATCCGTGATGCCGATGATCAGCTCGTCACCGTCCTTCCGGATCCACTCGTGGTCCTGGGTGTAGCGCAGGTCGTCGGGGATGTGGGCCATGGTGGTTCTCCTCGGGTCGTTGGGAGGGGGGGGACATTCGTAGCGCCGTGGGTGCCTTTTGGGGAAGGCCCTGGACGATAGAGCCTCTGGAGGCCTCTAGCGCTTCACGAAGGGGGGTTTGACGACCTCGGCCGCCACCGGCCGGCCCCGCAGATCGATCTGCAGGGTGGAGCCCGATCGGGCCAGGCCCTTCGCGACGTAGGCCATTCCGATGGGCTCCTTGAGGGTGGGGCTCATCGTGCCGCTGGTCACCACGCCCACCTCGGCGCCGCTCTCGTCGAGGACCCGCATGCCCTGGCGGGGCACGCCCCGGCCCTTGAGGACGAAGGCGACGAGCTTCTGGCGGGGGCCGGCGGCCTTGGCCGCGATCAGGGCCTCGCGCCCGACGAAGTCGCCCTTGTCGAGCTTCACCGTCCACGCGAGGCCGGCCTCGTAGGGATCGTGGCTCTCGTCGATGTCGTTGCCATAGAGGGCGTACTTCATCTCGAGGCGCAGGGTGTCCCGGGCGCCGAGGCCGCAGGGGAGGGCGCCGGCCTCGACCAGGCGATCCCAGAGGCCCCGGGCGACCTCGGGGGCGCAGAAGAGCTCGAAGCCGTCCTCGCCGGTGTAGCCGGTGCGGGCGATGATGCAGGGGAAGCCGGCGACCTCGCCCTCGACGAAGTGGTAGCGCTCGATGGGCTCGAGGGGGGTCTGGGTCAGCGCCTGGACCAGGGCCGGGGCCTTCGGGCCCTGCACGGCGAGCTGGGCCCATCGATCGCCCTCGTCCACCGGCTGCGGCTCGCCCGCGGTGTGGGCCAGCATGTGCTGGAAGTCCTTCTCCCGGTTCGAGGCGTTCACGCAGACCAGGACCTTCTCGGCCGAGAAGCGGTAGCAGACCACGTCGTCGACGAAGCCACCCTCGGGCGTGAGCAGCCCGGCGTAGGCCGCCTGCCCGTCGGCGAGGCCGGCGATGTCGTTGGTGACCAGGTGGTCGACCGCCGCGACGGCGCCGGGACCCTCGAAGACGATCTCGCCCATGTGGGAGACGTCGAAGAGGCCCACGGCCTCTCGCACGGCGTTGTGCTCGGCGATGACGCCGCTGTACTGCACCGGCATCTCGAAGCCCGCGAAGGGGACGATCTTGGCGCCGGCGGCCACGTGGGCCTCGTAGAGGGGGGTACGCTTCAGCTCGCTCATGACGGGTCCTTCGCTGCCTCGAGGGTGTTCTGCATCAGGGTGGCGATGGTCATCGGACCGACGCCGCCGGGGACCGGAGTGATGACCGAGGCCCGCGCCTCGGCCGCCGCGAACTCGACGTCGCCGACCAGGCCCTCGTCGGTGCGGTTGATGCCCACGTCGATGACGACGGCGCCCTCCTTGATCCAGGCGCCCTTCACGAACTCGGGGCGGCCGATGGCGGCCACCACGAGGTCGGCCTCGGCCACCCGCGCGGGGAGATCGCGGGTGCGGGAGTGGGCGATGGTGACGGTGGCGTTCTGCTCCATCAGGAGGAGGGCCATCGGCTTGCCGACGATGTTGCTGCGGCCGACGATCAGCGCGCGCTTGCCCTCGAGCTCTACCTCCATCTCCTCGAGGAGGCGCATGATCCCCAGGGGGGTGCAGGAGCGCAGGCCCGCCCGCCCGGTGAGGAGCTTGCCGGCGTTGAGGGGGTGGAAGCCGTCCACGTCCTTCTCGGGGGCGACCCGGTCGAGGATCGTCTGCTCGTCGAGGTGGGAGGGCAGGGGGAGCTGCACCAGGATGCCGTGCACCTCGGGGTTCGCGTTGAGTTCGTCCACCAGGGCCAGGAGGGCCTCCTGGGTGATGTCCGGCTCGGGCCGGTGGGGGAAGGAGGCGATCCCCACCTGCTTGCAGGCGCGGTGCTTGCCCCGGACGTAGACCTCGCTGCCCGGGTCGCTGCCCACCAGGATGGTCGCCAGGCCCGGGACGATGCCCCGCTCGGCCTGGAGGGCCTCGACGCCCCGGGCGACCTCCTCCCGCACCTTCTTCGCGATTGCCTTGCCGTCGATGAGCCTGGCCATGGTCGATCCTCCCGCTCTTCTGGATGGGACCAGCCCGATCGTCTAGCGCAGATCGACCCGCTGGCCCAGAGGCCCCTTGGCATCCCTCCCCGGGCGCGATACGCCTCCGTCCATGCCCTACTGCCCAGCCTGCCGTTCCGAGTTCCGGGAGGGGTTCGACCACTGCGCGAGCTGCGACCGCGCCCTGGTCGACGAGCTCCCCGACGTCTCTCTCGAGGGGATCGAGGCCGTGGAGGCCGCGGTGCGCTCCGGGGAGGCGATCATCGTCGCCCGGGGCAGTCTCCAGGACGTCCGCCGGATGCAGGAGGTCCTCGCGGACTTCCGGGTGCCGGCGGTGGTCACCGGCGACGCGGCCTCCTGCACCTCCGGGAGCTGCAGCGCCACCTACGACGTGGCGGTACACCCCGACTCGGTGCGGGACGCCCAGAACGCCCTGGCCGCGAACTACCAGGCGATGCTGGTGAACGAGGGCGTGGACCCCGCCTCGGTGGAGGGGGTCGTCGAGCTCGAGTCGGGCGGTGAGACCCAGTGCCCGGCCTGCGAGACCCTCTTCGTCCCCGAGGACGCCGCCTCGGCCGAGTGCCCGGACTGCGGGCTCTTCCTGGGGATCCCGGGCTGATGCGCCTCGCCAGCCGGATCCTGGTCGCGGCCCTCCTCCTCGCCCCCGGCGCGGTCCTGGGCCAGGCCGAGGGTGTGGCCGTCGAGACCGAGGAGCTGGGCGAGGAGCTCCTCCCGCCTCCGCCGGCGGTCGACGAGGCGGACCGCCCCGAGGAGGAGCAGCGCGAGTTCATCAAGGGGGAGCTCACCCGGGTGGGCGCCTCCCAGCTCGCCCTGGCCCGCCGCCGCTTCGGCGTCCTCGTGGGCTACGAGCTCATCGAGGAGGTGCAGGAGGACGGCAACGTCGACGGCGGCCACTACCTGCGCCTCACCCCCAGCGTCGATCTGCGCTCGAAGGACGGGAAGTTCTCGGCGGGCTTCGGCGTCCCCCTGCGCCTGCTGATCTACGGGCCCGGCGGCTTCGATGACGCCGGCCAGATCCGGAAGAAGGACTGGGACGAGCCCTCGGACTTCGCCCAGGTCATCCGCTACCTCACCTACGGCGGCAAGGAGCAGAAGTTCTTCCTCCAGATCAGCCAGCTCGACGCGGCGACCCTCGGCCACGGGCCGATCCTGCGGCGCTACTTCGCCAACGCGGACATGGACTCCCGGCGGGTGGGCCTCGCCTTCGACACCTACGGGCGCTACGCCGGCTTCGAGCTGCACGTGGCCGACCTGGTCACCCCCTTCGAGCTCGCCCTCCAGACCGAGTCGAACGTCGGCCTGGTCACCGGCGGCCTCGTCTTCGTGAAGCCCCTGGCCGCCTTCGGCGACGGCGTCGTCGCCCGCTCGCTCTCCATCGGCGTGACCTGGGCCGGCGAGCTCAACGCCCCCCTGCAGCTGAGCTACGACCCCATCGGCCGGGTCGTCACCGAGCCGGGGGAGCTCAAGCCCGAGTACGTCGGCGGCCTGGTCGACCTGATGGGCTTCGACCTGGAGCTGAAGGTCCTCAAGACCCGCCAGGCCGACCTGAAGCCCTTCGTCGACTTCTCCTTCCGGCGGGACGCCTTCTTCGCCGGACAGGGCGGCTGGGGCGGCACCCTCGGCCTCCTCGGGCGCTTCAACTACGAGGGCAAGGGCGAGAAGAAGCGCATCCACGCCCTGCGCGGGGTCTTCGAGCTGCGCACCCACGCCGGCAACTACATCCCGGCCTACTTCGACAGCTTCTACGAGGTGGAGAAGTTCGCCTACCTGCAGCGGCCCGACGGCGCCGGCAACCTCCAGTGGATCACCAAGAACGCCGCCCTCGACGAGCGCGACCCCGCCGAGATGGCCTACGGCCTCTACTTCGAGCTCTCCTGGGCCCCCCAGGATCTCTTCGCCCTGGGCACCGCCCTCGAGCTCTCGACCGCCGAGCGGGGGAACAACTTCTACCTCCACCTCGAGGTGCCCGCCGGCCGCTACTTCCAGTTCCTGGTCACCTACCACAAGCGGGGCTTCGCCGACGCGGCGAGCTTCTTCGACTTCCAGGCCGACGACAACACGCTGGTGGCCGCGGTGCGGGTCGAGGTGCTGCCCATCCTCTGGCTGAACCTCCGCGCCTACCAGGCCTTCCAGTTCAACATCGCCGATCCCACGGTGAAGCTCTTCGAGCCGGTCCGCGGCTTCCAGTTCGAGGTCGAGCTGGGCTGGGAGCTGGCGCGGCGAGGGTCCTGATCGCCTTGGCCACCGTCCTCATCGTCGACGACGACGTCTTCTTCACCCGCTTGATCAAGGACCTGGTCAGCCGGATGGGGCACCGTCCGGTGACGGTGAACTCCGGGGAGGCCGCCCTCGAGCGGCTGCCGGCCGAGGATCCGGAGCTGCTCATCACCGACCACCTGATGCACCCGATGGACGGCCTCGAGCTCTGCCGCCGGGTGCGAGAGCTGCCCGCCTTCGTCGATCTGCCCATCCTGATGATCACCGCCCGCCAGGGCCTCGACATCTGGGAGAAGGGCGCCGGCCTCGGGGTGGTGGCGGTCATCGAGAAGCCCTTCGAGTTCCCGGAGCTCGAGGCGAGGGTGCGGCGCCTGCTCGCGGCGAGCGCCCGGGCGTTGCCCGCGCCCCGGGCCGGCCGGCTGGAGGGCGACCTCGAGTCCCTGGAGCTGACGGTGCTGGTGCAGGGGCTGAACCTGCAGCGCAAGACCGGCTGCCTGACCATCGAGGGGAGCGGCGACGCGCCCGAGGTGCGGATCTGGTTCGAGAAGGGCGAGGTCCACTCGGTCACCTCCGAGGAGCGCCCGACCGAGGAGGGCAAGGCGCTGCTCGCGGGCCTCTCGACCCGGCGCGAGGGCGCCTACGTCTTCGAGGCGAACACGGTCCTCCCGCCGGATCCGAACCTGAGGATGAACTTCTTCGACGTGGTGCTGCTCCTGGGCGGCGACTGACGCTTCAGTCGACCAGCCAGAGCAGGGGCAGGAAGCGCGGGTCCGGCGTGTCGCCGGCGAGGTAGACCGGCCGGACCTCGGCGACCAGCCGGGCGAAGGCCCGGGCCACCATGCGGCGGGCGCCCTCGTCCTCTCCGGTGAGCTCGGCGGCCAGCGTGCGCCAGGGCTCGAGGACGAGCGCGCCGTCGGGGGCGAAGAGGGCGGCGAGCCCCCGGGAGGCCTCTTCGGGCGTGAGCGGCGCGAGGCCTCCCTCGCGTCCGGCGGCCCGGGCGCAGAGGAGGGTGGCGATGCGGGCGGCGAGGGCCGGGGAGGTCTCGTCCTCCTCGTGGGCCTCCAGGTGGAGGGCGCCCCCGGCGCCCAGCAGCCTCGCGGCGGCGCCGGCCATCTCGACGACCTGCCGGCCCAGGGCGAGCTGGGCGAGGCTGGAGAAGGGGAGGTACCCCTCGGGCAGCTCGCCCAGGGGGGCCTCGCCCTCCTCGAGGTAGGCCTCGGGGTTGCCCGGCCAGCCGCGGCGGTGGGCCTCGGTCACGGCCCGGGCCAGGACCGGGCGCCGCTGCAGCAGGCCCTCGATGCCGCTGCGCTCGGGCTCGTCGAAGTGGGAGGCGAGCGCCTCTCCTCCGAGCCCGGCGCCCTCGAGGGCACGCTTCAGCGCCGCCTGCAGGTCGAGGCCGAGGGTGAAGCCGACCTGGAAGAGCGCCTTGAGCGCCCGCTCCTGGAGGAGCCCGGAGGCGACGGCCTCGTCGCCCCCCGAGAGCTCCTCGAGGGCCAGCGAGAGGGTGGCGTGCACCCGGGCGGTGGTCAGCCGCACCGCCTCGTCGTCGTGGGTCGGCACCCGGTCGGCGACCAGCGCCATGTTGCAGAGGTAGAGGAGGGCGCGATCGAGGTGGGTGCGGGGCCCGACCCCGAGCACCCGCCCGGCGGCGCGCTGGAGGAAGCTCTCGGCGGGCAGCTGGGCGAGCTGGAAGCCCGGCACGTTCTCCGGGGAGGCCGGCTGGGCCGGCAGCTCGGCCTTCGGATCCCGGCGGGCGTAGAGCCCGAGGGCCAGCTCGAGGGGGGGGAAGCCGAGGTCCTCCATCCGGGCCGTGCGCACCTGCAGGGCCGCCTCGGAGAGCTCCGAGTCGAGCTCGACCCGCACCGCCGAGAGCAGGCGCGCGGCGCCGAAGGCGTCGATCGCGTAGATCTCGTCGAGCATCCGGCGCAGGGCCTTGCCCTCGGTGGTGTCGGGCTCGGTGTAGGCCACGTAGAAGTTCCCGCAGGGGGTGGTCTCCCAGGTGAGGTCCTCCGAGCCTGGCCGCGGCGGCGGCCGGGGGGCCTCCTCCTCCTCGCGGCGATCGACGATGTGCAGCCCGCCGCGCAGGATCAGCTCGATGATCTCGAGGTCGAGGGACTGGAGCTTGGGCCGGTAGGCCTCGTCGTCCGCGTCCCGCACCACCTCCAGCCACTCGAGGACCCGGTCGGTCTGCAGCTGGGCGCCCTCGGGGTGGGGCTCCCAGGCCTCGAGATCCACGAAGCCCTGGAACTGCTCCGGGGTGGCCATGCTCACCAGCAGGCCGGCGTCGGCGAGCCCCACGTCCTTGATCAGGTAGTAGAGGTCCTCGGTGGGCAGGGCCCGGATGAGGGAGCGGGCGTTCTCCTTCGAGAGGAGCACGTCCATCCGCTTGCGGCCGCTGGAGTGGGCGATCTGCCGCCCGAGGGCCTCGCTGGCGGGAGCGAGGGGGACGATCTTCGAGGACGCGTCGGCCACGGGTTACCTCTCGGCTGAGTCGGTGCCTTCGAAAGAAGAAAAAGGAACGGGCCGGCCTCGAAGGGCCATCGCTCTAAAAGGTTCACGTCCACCGCTGCCGGATGCACCGGTGAACGTGTGTCTTCAACCCTGAACGCTGGGATCCCGTGGGGCCAGCCCGTATCCGAATGCTCGAAGATGGTTCGGGGAGAGCCCCGAGCGCAGCCTAGGCCGCCTTCACGATGCGACCCGACTTGATGCAGCGGGTGCAGACGCGAAGCGTCTTCGTGGCGCCGTTCACCACGGCCCGGACCTTCTGCAGGTTGGGCAGCCAGCGGCGGCGAGACTTGTTGTTGGCGTGGGAGACGTTGTTCCCCGACTGGGGACCCTTCCCGCAAAGTTCACAGCGACGAGCCATTTGTTACTCCAGACGTGAAGCGAAGCGGCGTAGATACACAATGGCGTGCCGCCTTGCAAGGGGGGGTCGCCGGTCCGGCGGATCCCTGAGCCGAGTCAAGTAATTACAGGCACTTGGGTGGGGTGGTGCCGGATCCACACCGGGGCCGGAGAAGTGATAGGCTGCCCCCCATGCGAGCTGATGGAGCACTCCGTGGGGGTCGGTGGACCCTGTTCCTGGTGGCCCTCCTGGCCCTGATCCTGCCCCTCGCGGCCCCGGCGCAGGAGCGCGGGCCGATCGCCCTGGGCGCCCTGGGCGAGGACGCGAAGGCCCCCGACGCCCTGAAGGGCGCCCGGACCGGCCTGAAGGACGCGGGCTTCGCCCTGCGGCCGCCGCGTCAGGTCACCGCCGCCGCCGGCGCCCCCCTCGCCGCCCTCGCGGCGGCCTGCGCCGGGCGGGCGGCCTGCTACGACGGGATCGCCAAGTCGGTGGAGGGCGAGGTCTGGCTCCTCGACATCGTCCGGGGTGAGTACGTGATGCAGGTCGTCCTCCACCGGGGCCTCCCCGGCGGCGGGGGCGGCTCCAGCCAGCTGACCATCTTCAACGAGGGAGAGGTCGAGGCCGCCGCCTACGGACTGGTGGTGGAGGCCGGGAAGCTCGAGGCGAAGGGGAAGCTCTCGATCACCAGCCAGCCCGAGGGCGCCGACGTGCGGATCTCCGGGCAGCTGATCGGCCAGACCCCGGTGAAGGGCTTCGTCGCCAAGGCCGGCGCCGTGCGGGTGGACGTCGAGTCGAAGGGCTTCGAGGACGTCAGCCGCCTCGTGCTCCTGCAGCCGGGGGCCGAGGTCAGCCTCGAGCACACCCTCGAGGTGAAGCTGGACGAGATCCCGCTGGCGGATCTCGACGAGCCCGCCGTGGACGCGACGGCCCCCACCGGGGGAGAGGCGGCCATCACCACCATCTCGGACCTGAGCCCGACCGAGGCCGCGCGGATGGCCCTGCCTCCCCTGGCCTCCACGACCGTCACCCCCGAGCGCAAGAGCATCCGCCTGCCCACCTGGTTCGCGGCGGGGCTGGGCGTGGTCGCCCTGGGCGGCGGCGCCTACTTCGGGATGAACGCCAACTCCCAGGTGAAGTCGGCCCGCGCCGAGACCGTGCAGCTCCAGGTGCAGTCCTTCAACGAGGCAGCCCAGTCCAGCGCGATGAAGGCGAACGTCTTCTTCGGGGTGGGCGCGGCGGCGATGGGGACGGCCACCTACCTGCTGATCCGCGATCTGAGCCGCTGAACCGCACCTGCGGTCCCCTCCGAACAAGATGGTCCAGCCCAGTGAAGCCGTCACGCTCGTCTACGGCATCATCGCCCTGGTCACGCTCGCGTGGGTGATCCGCGGTCTCGAGCTTCCCGGTCTGCGCTGGATGGTCGCAGGCGTGGCGCTCATCGGCCTGGCCTACGTCTTCACCATCGTCGAGGGCTTCGTCTGGCACGCGCTCTTCGACACGCTGGAGCACAACTGCTACGCCCTCGCGGGGGTCGCCTTCCTAGTGGGCACCCTGCGCCTGGTGCGCTCCTCGGTGCGCGAGGAGAGGCCGCGACGATGACCATCGAGGTCGTCGCCGCGGCGCTGGTCGCCAGCCTCACCTTCTTCATGGCCTTCGGCCTCTCGTTGGTGGCTCGGCACCGGCTCCTCGATCGCCCTGCCCGGATCTTCCTCGCGGTGTCCATGCTCACCTACGGCCTGGTGAGCGTCTCGAACCTGCTCGAGCACGGCGGGATCACCGCGGCGTTCGATCCCTACGAGGACTTCCTCGAGATCCTCTTCCTCCCCTTCTTCCTCTTCTTCGTCTACGTCGCCTCCCGGAACGCGGTGCAGCAGAAGCTGGCGGCCGAGGAGGGGGTCCTCGCCGCGACCCTCGAGGCCGTGGGGGACGCGGTCATCGGCATCGACGCCCTCGGCCGCATTCGCTGGACCAATGGAGCGACGACGGAGCTCCTGGGAGAGCTCGAGCCGGCCCGGGACCTGAGACTCCGGGACCTCCTGGACCACTCGGAAGGGGAGCCGCTCAGCGTCGAGGAGGAGGAGAGCCTCCTGGAGTTCGCAGGTGGCGCGGGGCCGGTCCGCCTTCGCTCTCGCCGTGCGGGACGGCCCCTCGAGGTCCGGATCGCCCCGGTCGGCAGGGCCCTGGTCGATGGCGTGCGCACGGTGGTGGTCATCCGTGACCTGGCCACCCAGCTGGCGCACGAGCAGCAGATGCTCGAGATGTCCCGGGTCGAGGCCCTCGGCGTGATGGCCGGCGGCCTCGCTCACGACTTCAACAACCTCCTGATGTCCATCTCGGGCAACGTCGAGCTCGTGCAGATCAAGGATCCTCCGGCCGGCGTGGGGCGTCGGGCCCTGGAAGACGCGATGATCGCCATCCACCAGGTCGGAGAGCTGACCCAGAAGTTGCTGCTGCTCTCCCGGAAGCAGGTCACCCAGCAGCGCCTGCAGCCCATCACGCCCGTCCTCGAGGAGGCCGCGCTGCTGGTGAGAGCGCGTAGGGACATCGAGTTCCAGCTGGCGCTCCCCAGGGACCTGCCCGAGCTCTCCTTCGACCACGCCCAGATCCTCCAGCTCTTCAACAACCTGGTGCTCAACGCGGCGCAGGCCATGCCCGACGGAGGCGCCCTGCGCGTGTCCGCGCAGGCCGAGCGCGACTCGGTACTGGTGACGGTCAGCGACGAGGGAGAGGGCATCGCCCCCGAGCACCTGTCGACGATCTTCGACCCCTACGTGACGACGAAGGAGGAGGGCACGGGCCTGGGCCTGGCGGTGGTCCGGGCGGTAGTCCGCAACCACCATGGACGCATCGAGGTGGACTCCACGCCGGGCGAGGGCACCAGCTTCAAGGTCTGGCTGCCCAGGGCAATCTGAAGGGGAGGGTGGCAACGCCCCTCGAGCCCTCCCCTGGCCGGGGATCGAGAAAGGTACACGAGAAAGGTACCCGAGAAAGGTACCCGAGAAAGGTACCACCCACTTGGCCCCGAGAAAGGTACCCGAGAAAGGTACCGAGAAAGGTACTACCGAGAAAGGTACCACCCACTTGGCCCCGAGAAAGGTACCCGAGAAAGGTACGGAGAAAGGTACCGGAGAAAGGTACGGAGAAAGGTACCACCCACTTGGCCCGGAGAAAGGTACTGGCCGAGAAAGGTACCACCCACTTGGCTGGCGGACCGAGAACGGTACAGAGAGAGAGAAAGGTACAGAGAGAGAGAGAGAAAGGTACCACCCACTTGGCGGACCGATCCCCGGCCAGCCTGATTGAGGGCCGGACCAGTTTCGTGTCTACCGGGCCATAAGCCCCGTATTTTTAGGGGGTTCCATGTTGGCCCCTCCCTTGCTGATGGCTCCCGCATGGCACGTCCACTGCGCTACTCGGAGCCCTGGCAACCCGTCGAGATCACCGCCCGCACCACCCAGGGGCGCTTTCTCCTCAAACCCTGCAAGAGGCTCAACGCCCTCATCGCCGGCATCCTCGCCATCGCCAAGGAACGCTACGACGTCCACATCTATAACTTCGTCTTCCTCTCCAACCACTTTCACCTCCTCGCCGCCGCTGCCTCTCCGAGGGTTCTCTCGTCCTTCATGGGCTTCGTCATGGGCAACATCGCCCGGGAGGCCGGCCGTCTCTACGGATGGGAGGGACCCTTCTGGGCCCGGCGCCATCGGGTGATCCCCATCGTCGATGAAGCCTCTCTCATCGAGCGGATGCGCTACATCTTCGAGAACGGCTGCAAGGAAGGCCTCGTCACCCATCCGGCGCTCTGGCCCGGCCTCAACGCCGTCGAGGCCCTCACGAGGGGTACTCCGACCGAGGGTCTCTGGGTGGACCGGACCTCGTTCTACCGGGCACGCAGGCAGGGAAGGCTGGACCTGACGGAGGAGGACTTCA
>JARGFU010000029.1 GCA_029210625.1 Deltaproteobacteria bacterium
CCGCCGCGGCCCGTGGAGGCCGCTCCGCCGGCGCCGAGGCCCGCCCCCGCGCCCGAGCCCGAGCCCCCGGCGCCCCGGCCCCAGAACCGGCCGAGGCCCACCGCGGAGCCGAAGAGCATCGCGGACATGGCCTCGGCCATGGCGGCGAAGGCCGAGGCCGAGGGCCTCACCCACGCCCCCGAGCCGCCCGAGTCCGAGCTGCCCGAGCCCCCGGACCGCGACGAGCCGCCCCCCCTGGGTGAGCTCACCGAGCGCCCCGGCGGGGGAGGCCCGCCCCGGGCGAGCGCCCCCCCGGCCCCGCCCCCGCCGGCGGCCCGGCCGGCGCCGAGGCCCGAGCCGAGGCCGGAGCCGAAGCCCGAGCCGAAGGTGGAGAAGAAGGCCTCCGAGGGCGGCGCCCCGGCGGCGCCGCGCCTGCCCCTCGGCGACGATCCCGGCGCCGACCTGGCCACCCGCTACGAGGCCCTGGTCACCGCGGTGATGACCCACGGCTACCGCCCCTTCCTGGCCTCGGCGCTGGAGCATGGCCGCCCGATCGAGATCACCGACGAGGTGCTCTCCCTGGCCATGCCCCGGGGCCTCTACCTCGACGGCCTGGGCAGCCCCCAGAACCGGGGCCTGCTCGAGACCTTCCTGGCCGACCACTTCGGACGCCCCATGGAGCTGCGCCTGGAGGTGCAGGACACGGTGAAGACCGACGCCCTGCCCGAGGCGATCGCCACGGTGCGGGAGCGGGAGCTGGCCGAGCACGTCGAGCGGGTGCGGGGCGCCGCGATGGAGAACCCGGCGGTGAAGCTCGCGGTCGAGGCCCTCGGGGGTCAGATCGAGGACATCCGGATCCTGGAGTAGGGCGGGATGGCGATCGCAGGACCCATCGGGCGCTTGATCACCCTCCTGGGCCGCCTCCCCGGCATCGGGGAGAAGTCCGCCCAGCGCCTGGCCTTCCACATCCTCCGGGCCCAGCCCGAGTACGCCCTCGAGCTGGCCGAGGCCATCCGGGCCGTCTCCCAGGAGGTCAACCTCTGCCCGGTGTGCATGAACCTCACCGAGGCCGAGCTCTGCGCCGTCTGCGCCGACGCCCGCCGCGACGCCAGCCTCCTCTGCGTGGTGGCCACCGTGCCCGATCTGCTGGCCGTGGACCGCACCGGCGAGTTCCAGGGGCGCTACCACGTCCTCCACGGGGTGATCGCGCCCCTCGACGGCATCGGCCCGGACGACATCAAGATCGCCGAGCTGCTCTCCCGCCTGCGGGAGGGGCGGGTCGAGGAGGTGATCGTGGCGACCAACCCCGACGTCGAGGGGGAGGCCACGGCCCTCTACCTCCACCGGCTCATCGCCCCCCTGGGGATCACCGTCTCCCGCCTCGCCCAGGGCATGCCCATGGGCGGAGACATCGAATACACCGATCAGGCCACCCTGGGCCGAGCCCTGGCCGGCCGGAGGCCTCTCTAGGCGCCGGAAGGGCCGGCGAGCGGACGCCAGTGTTTTGGCGTTCTTGCCCCGCCCTCCCCGATCCTGCTATCACCCACAGAGTTTCGTGGCCGCCCTCAACGGGGGTGGCGGCTCAAGACGTTCCAAAGATTCCCCAAGTCACGACCGAGGCGCCCACTCAATGCACCCTCAGATGGTTCTCTTCGAGGAGGACTTCCAGGCCGTCCAGGCGATCTGCGAACGCCTGACCCGGGAGGCGAACGGGCGGTGCGTTTTCCTCATCGACAAGAACGGCCAGTTGATCGCCGCCGCCGGCGATACGGAACACCTCGACACCACCTCGCTGGCCTCCCTCACCGCCGGCAACATCGCGGCCACCGGAGGTCTGGCGAAGCTGCTCGGTGAGAAGGAATTCTCGATCCTCTTCCACGAGGGCGAGAAGGACAATCTCCACATCACGATCGTCGGTGGACGCGTGATCCTGGTCGTCATCTTCGATCAGCGCAGCTCCCTCGGTCTGGTCCGCCTGCGGGTCAAGAAGGCCTCGCAGGAGCTGGCCCAGATCTTCGACGCGCTGGCCAACAAGATGGCCCAGCCTGGGGTGTCGTCGCCCTTCGCCGAGATCACGGACGACGACATCGACAACCTCTTCAGCGACTAGCTTCCCACCCCACAGAGCCTCAAGGACGCCATGTCGTTCATCAACTACTCCTCCCGCGAGATCAACTGCAAGATCGTCTATTACGGGCCCGGTCTGTGCGGAAAGACGACCAACCTGCAGTACGTCTACGCAAAGACGAATCCCGATGCGAAGGGGAAGATGATCTCGCTGGCGACCGAGACCGAGCGGACCCTCTTCTTCGACTTCCTCCCCCTCTCCCTCGGTGAGATCCGGGGCTTCAAGACCCGCTTCCACCTCTACACGGTGCCCGGGCAGGTCTTCTACGACGCCTCCCGGAAGCTCATCCTGAAGGGCGTCGACGGGGTGGTCTTCGTGGCCGACTCCCAGATCGAGCGGATGGAGGCCAACCTCGAGTCCATGGAGAACCTGCGGGTGAACCTGGCCGAGCACGGCTACGATCTCGATCGGGTGCCCTTCATCGTGCAGTACAACAAGCGGGACCTCCCCAATGCCGCCACGGTGGAGGAGCTCCGCCGGCTGCTCAATCCGCGCGGCGTGCCCGACTACGAGGCCGTCGCCCCCACCGGCGTGGGCGTCTTCGACACCCTCAAGGCCGTGGCGAAGGGCGTCCTGCAGGAGCTCAAGAAGGGCGGCTAGCCCCGGCCGGGGGGGGGAATCGCCCCCCCAAAGGCCCCTGTTTCGGGTTATCCTGCCCGTTGGACACTTCGCCGGGAGGGGCGAACTTGCGCGAGAGGCCCGAGACGGCCTCGCAAGGGGACTTGGAGGTCAGCAAGAAGATGCGGCGTGCAGCAGGCTGGCTTTCGCTGCTCCTCACCCTGCTCGTCGTCGGGCCGCTCCGGGCCCAGACCGAGGGCGGCGGTGAGGCCCTCCCCGCGACCGAGGCTCCGGCGCCTCCGGCCGAGCCCGCGTCCGTCGACGGGATCGGCGCGGGTGAGACCACCGTCGAGGCGACGCCGGTCGAGAGCGCCGAGGGCTCCGGGGCCGCCGCCGACGAGGAGAAGACCTTCGACCTGAAGGTGAAGGGCCTCGAGGAGCGGGTGACCGACCTCAAGGAGCGCATCTACCGCACCAAGGCGCGGCTGCTGCTGCTCCAGGAGACGGTGATCAGCGACAACCTCACCTCCGGCGCCAAGGCGGTCCTGATCCACCGCAACGAGATGGGCGCCTCCTTCGTCGTCGAGTCGGTGACCTACGCCCTCGACGGCGCGCCGATCTACACCAAGGTCGACACCGGGGGTGAGCTCGACCGGCAGGAGGAGATCGAGATCTTCAACGGCCGGATCGTCCCCGGCAACCACCAGATCACGGCGCGGGTGGTGCTGCGCGGCAGCGGCTTCGGGGTCTTCTCCTACCTCGAGGGCTACAAGTTCACCGTGCAGTCCTCCTACACCTTCAACGCCGAGGGCGGGAAGACGACCCAGCTGAAGATCGTCAGCTACGAGAAGGGCGGCATCACGACCGACCTGAAGGATCGCCCGGCGATCAAGTACGACGAGACCACCAGCAAGGATCAGCCCAAGCGCAAGCTGCGGGGCGGGAAGAGCAAGGACGAGGGGACCGAGAAGTGAGACGGGAGCGGGCCGCACGCCTGGCGGCTGCTCTCGGGGCGACCGCCGCGCTCCTGCTGGTCCTGCCGGGCGTGGCCCGGGGCCTCGATCGCAAGAAGATCGAGCGGGAGCTCCTCGAGCTCGAGAAGCTCTCGACCGAGCTCAACGGGCGCAGTGACATCGTCATCGCCCAGTACAGCCGCTCTCCGGCGGCCGATCGCCTCGGCGACGTCGAGAACCGCTTCTCCGAGGCCGAGTTGCACTTCCTGCTCGAGAACTACAACGCGGCGGCGGTCTTCCTCTTCGACCTGGTCGACCAGCCCGCGTTCCAGGCCAGCCGGCACTACCACGACGGCCTCTACTACCTCGCCGAGAGCCTCTACCAGCAGTCGTCCTACTTCCCGGCGCGGGCGACCTTCGCCCGCCTGCTCTCCGAGGGGGGCGGGCGCTACAGCCAGGACGCCCTGCTGCGGATCATCGAGGTCAGCGGCAAGCTCGACGACTACACGGGCATCGACGAGCACGTGGAGGCGCTGCGCGCCAGCGGCGCCACCCTGCGGCCCCAGGTCCTCTACGTCTACGGGAAGTTCCTGGCCGGCCGCTCGGACCTCCCCGATCGCGATCGCCTCGCCCGGGCCCTCACCGTCTTCGCCGAGGTCCCGGCCGACAGCCCCTTCGATCTCCAGGCGCGCTACTTCATGGGCGCGCTCTACGTGCAGGCCGGGGACCTCGACTCGGCCCAGCAGGCCTTCGAGTCCATCCTGCCGCGGCCGGCCAAGTCCGAGCGCCAGCGGGACGTGAAGGAGCTGGCCTGGATCGCCCTGGGCCGCCTCCACTACGAGCGGGGCGACGTGGACGCCGCCATCGACGCCTACCAGCGGGTCGAGCGCTCGAGCGTGCACTTCTACCGCTCCCTCTACGAGGTGGCCTGGGCCTACGTGAAGAAGGAGGACTACCAGAACGCCCTGCGGGCGGCCGAGATCCTCATGGTGGGCGCCTCCGACTCGCCCCTGGCTCCCGAGGCCCAGATCCTCATCGGCAACCTCTACTCCCGGCGCAAGCGCTACGAGCAGGCCCTCGAGACCTACAACGGGGTCATCAACACCTACGCCCCGATCCGCGACGAGATCGACGCGCTCCTCTCTCTCCACGACGATCCAGTCACCTACTTCAACGAGCTGATCCAGGAGGAGGGCGAGTCCTTCGCGGTCGAGTCCATCCTGCCGCCGGTGGCGGTGAAGTGGGCCTCCACCGAGACCGACGTGAAGCAGGCCATGGCCATCGTCAGCGACGTCGAGCAGGGCGATCGCGACGTGGTCGAGGGGCGCAAGATCGCCAGCCGGATCATCGCCTCTCTCGAGGAGCGCACCCTCGAGCCCTTCCCGGCCCTGCAGGAGGGCAACGCCCGCGCCACCGAGGTGCTCAACGGCACCGTCCAGATGCTCTCGCGGCTCGCCGATCTCGAGCGGAGCCTCCTCTCCGACGTCCTGGAGGACGCCGAGCGCCAGCGCCTCTCCGAGATCCGCGAGCGTCGCGCCCGGCTCGAGCGCCAGTTCCGGGCGCTGCCCAGCTCCCAGGAGGAGCTCGAGGCCCGAGACACCCTCTGGGTGGAGTCCATCGGGCGCGTCGAGCGCAAGGCCTACCGGGAGAAGCTCGCGGCCACCTCGCTGAACGCCCAGATCGTCGCGATCCGCAAGTGGATCGACGACACCCGTGACCGCCGCACCGAGTCGGCCGAGGAGATCGAGGCCTTCCTGCGGCGCCTCGACCGGGAGAAGGAGGTCGCCGACGCCCTGGAGGACGAGGCCGACGACCGCCTCACCGAGGCCCTGCGCCTGAAGGACGAGATCAAGAGCGGCGCGGCCTCGGTCGCCGAGGATCTCCTGCGCAACGAGTACCAGGCGGCGCTGGCCACCGAGGCCGGCCTGATGGACAGCCTCCGCTCGCGCTTGCCGGCCGACCGGAAGGACTACCACGCCCGGATCCTCTCGATGCGAGCGACGGGGGAGGGGAACCTCTCCGAGCTCCAGGGCCTCCTGGCCACCATCGACGAGCGTGCCGAGAAGCGCCGCCTGGACATCCGGCGGCAGGTCGACATCGAGCTCGAGCGCCTCGAGGGCTACGGCCGGCAGGTGAGCGAGGTGATGGGTGACACCAAGAACCTGGTGGGCCGGATCGCCCTGAACTCCTTCCGCCGGGTGCAGGACGCCTTCTACTCCCTCATCCTCAAGGCCGACGTGGGGATCATCGACGTGGCCTGGGGCCGCAAGGCCGACAAGTCCAAGGAGATCCAGCGGCTGGCCCAGGAGAAGGATCGCCAGATCCGCCTCCTCGACCAGGAGTTCAAGGAAGTGCTGGAGGAGGCCGAGTGATCCCCCGGCGCCTCCTCTCGATCCTCCTCCTCGCCGCCGGCCTCGGCGGCGCGGCGCCAGCGCCCGCGCTCGCGCAGGCCGGCGACGAGGCCGGCGCGGCCGCCGAGGGGGCCGGGGCCGGGGAGGCCGCCAGCGAGGAGGAGAAGGTCGCCGCCGAGGCCGCCGCCAAGGCCGCCGAGCGCGAGGCCGCCCGGCAGCTGGCCCTGAAGAAGGAAGAGGAGGAGCGGCGCAAGCGGCTGCCCCCCGAGCTGGTGAAGATGATCGAGCGGGTCGAGCTCTTCGAGCGCGAGGCCGCCGACTTCCGGCGCGAGGTGCAGCTCCTCATCGAGCGGAAGTACCACCAGCGCCGTGAGCAGCTCTCCAAGAGCTACGAGAAGGCCATCGCCGACCTCGAGGTCCTCGAGCGCAAGGACCGCCTCGACGCCATCGCCCTCTTCGAGGAGTTCCTGGCCCGCTACCCCGACGAGCCCAAGTACTCCCCCGACGCGATGATGCGGCTGGCGGAGCTCTACTACGAGAAGATCGAGGACGAGTTCCGGATCACCGAGAAGGAGTACTACGCCGAGATCGAGCGGCGGCAGGCCACCGGCGAGGAGCTGACCGAGCTCCCGCCGCTGCCCGAGAAGAGCTTCGCCCAGCCCATCGCCCTCTACCAGCGGCTGATCACCCAGTTCCCCGACTACCGCTACGGCGACGCCGCCTACTACCTCCTGGGCTACCTCCTCGGCGAGCAGGAGGAGCACGAGGAGGCCCTGGCCACCTTCGACCGCCTGGTCCGCAAGTACCCGAGCAGCCGCTTCGTGCCCGAGGTCTGGATGCGGATCGGCGAGTTCTTCTTCGACGCCGACCAGGGGGTCTACCCGGACGCCCTCTCCCGGGCGATCGCGGCCTACACCAACGCGCTGCCCTTCCGGGACCACCCCCTCTACGACAAGGTCCTCTACAAGCTGGGCTGGACCTACTACCGCATCGACGACTACGACTCCTCGGTGCGGGCCTTCGCCGACCTGCTGGCCTTCTACGACGAGAAGGCCGCCGAGGCGGGCGAGGAGGTCGGCGGCGACCTGCGGGCCGAGGCGATCCAGTACACGGCCATCTCCTTCGCCGACGAGTCCTGGGGCTCACCGGAGAAGGCCCGGGCCTTCTTCGAGCAGCGGGGGCACCCGCCCTACGAGTTCGACGTGATCCGGCGCCTCGGCGACGTCTACTTCGACCTCACCAAGCACCAGCAGGCGGTGGCCACCTACGAGTTCCTCCTGGCGCGCTACCCGACCGCCGAGGAGGCGCCGGTGATCCAGGAGAAGATCATCGCCGCCCACGAGCGCGATCGGGCCTTCGCCAAGGCCTTCGCCGCCCAGGAGGCGCTGGTCAACAACTACGCCGAGGGGAGCGCCTGGTGGGAGGCCAACAAGGGCAACCCCGAGGCGCTCGCCCACGCGGCGGACCTCACCGAGAAGTCGCTGCGCGCCGGCGCGGTCTTCCACCACGAGCAGGCGCAGAAGTTCCGGGAAGAGGAGAAGATCGAGCTCGCCTTCACCGAGTACAAGCTCGCGGCGGACGCCTACGGCCGCTACCTGCAGCTCTACCCCCACACCAAGGACCTCTACGAGTTCCAGTACTACTACGCCGACTCGCTCTACAACTCGGCGCAGTTCGTCGAGGCGGCGAAGTACTTCGAGCTCACCCGCGACTCGAACTACGACGCCGAGTACCTCGAGGACTCTGCGCTCGGCGCGGTGCTGGCCTACGAGAAGGAGATCGAGCGCCAGCAGCAGGCCGGGCTCCTGCCGGTGCGACAGGTGCTCACCTCCAAGGACTGGCCGGAGGGGCAGCCGGTGGTCGAGGAGCCCATCCCCGAGCTCTGGCAGCAGTACATCGCCGCGGGCGACGCGATGATCAAGCGGATGCCCGAGGCGGAGTCGGCGCCCAACGTCGCCTACAAGTCGGCCGAGGTGCTCTACATCCACGGCCACCACGCCGAGGCGCGGCGGCGCTTCGAGTACATGGTCAAGCGCTGGCCCGGCGAGGAGTCGGCCCAGTACGCGGCCAACCTGATCATCGAGAGCTTCCTCATCGCCAAGGACTGGCGGGGCGTCGAGGAGACCTCCGCCCGGCTCCTCGAGACCGAGGCCATCGCCAAGGCCGGCGGCGAGGTGCAGGAGACCTTCACCCAGTTCAAGCTCGGGGGGCGCTTCAAGCGCGCCCAGCAGCTCTTCGACGACGGCTCCTACGAGGAGGCGGCGACCCTCTACCTCCAGCTCGTCAAGGAGGCTCCCAAGCACGAGTTCGCCGACCGGGCCCTCTACAACGCCGCGGTCTGCTACGAGAAGGTGCTGCGCTTCGAGTCGGCCCTGGGGCTCTACGAGCGGGTCTTCCGCGAGTACCCGAGCTCCGAGCTGGCGGACAAGGCCCTCTTCCTGGTCGCCTACAACGCCGAGCGGGCGTACGACTTCGACAAGGCCATCAAGGAGTACATGGACCTGATCGAGAACTACCCGCAGTCCCAGCAGCGCCAGCCCGCCCTCCAGAACGCCTCCCTCCTCCTCTACCTGACCCAGAAGTACGAGCGGGCCGCCGCGCAGTTCCGGCGCTTCGCGCGCCTCTTCCCCGACGCCGCCGAGACGCCGCGCCTCCTCCTGCTCGCCGCCGAGTGTCAGGAGAAGGCCGGCAACCCGAAGGGCGCGATCTCGGCCTACGAGGAGTTCATCCGCCGCTTCCGCCGCTCGCCGGAGGCCGCCGCCGAGGTCGTCGAGGCCAAGCTGAAGGTCGCCAAGGCCTTCCTCCTGCTGAACCAGTACTCCCAGGCGCAGGAGGCCTACCACCAGACCGTGGCCCTCCACGCCTCGCTGGCGCCCACCCTCTCCGGCGACGAGGTCGCCCTGGCCCGCGCCAGCGAGTTCGCCGCCGAGGCCCAGTTCATGATCGCGGAGAAGGAGTTCCGCGCCTACGACGACATCAAGATCGTCGCCAAGGGCCGGGGCAAGAAGCTCCAGAACGAACTGAAGGCCGCGCTCGAGAAGAAGAAGGAGAAGTCCCGGGAGGTCTCGGCCCTCTACCGCAAGGTCTACGACTACAAGCGCCTCGACTGGACCCTGGCCGCGGCCTACCGCATCGGCTTCGTCCTCGAGCGCTTCGCCGGCGCCCTCTACGACGCGCCCATCCCCACGGAGATCAAGCGCCTGGGCGAGGAGTATGTCTGGGCCTACCAGGATCAGCTCGCGCAGGTGGCCACCCCCATCGAGGAGGAGGCGCAGAAGGCCTACGTCACCGCGATGGAGAAGGCCCGCGACGCGGGCATCATCAACCGGTGGACGAAGCTGACCCTCGAGAGCCTCAACCGCTACCGCCCCGACGAGTTCCCGATCCTCAAGGAGGCCCGGGACCACTACGCCACCACCCCGATGGCCGCCATGCCCGTGGCGCCGAGCATCGAGGGCATCCCGCCGCCGGTGCCGATGGGCACCCGCCTCGGGGGCCTCGGAGACGAGGAAGAGGATGAGAAGTAGGCTCCTCCTCCTGCTGCCCCTCGGGGGCCTCCTCCTGCTCGGCGGCTGCGCCGGCAAGCAGAAGCCCGAGGAGGCGCCCCTCCCCGAGGTCACCGACACCGGGGCGGAGGCCAGCACCCCCGAGATCCCCACCGACGCCGTCGCCCGGGCCCCCGAGCCCGAGGTCCGGCGGGAGTCGGAGTCCTCCTCGGAGATGCCGCCGCCGCGGGAGCGGCCCGAGCCCGAGGTGGAGGAGAAGGAGGCGGCCCCCGAGCCACCGCCGCCGCCCCCCAAGAAGAAGCGCACCTCCCGCGGGCAGTCGGCCTTCGACGCCGGCGTGCGAGCCAACGCCAAGGGGGACCTGACCACCGCCGAGGGTCACTTCCTGGAGGCGGTGACCAAGGACGATCAGCTGGAGTGGGGCTGGTACAACCTGGGCGCGATCCGCGAGCACAAGGGTGACGTGAGCGGCGCCCGCACCGCCTACCGGCAGGCCCTGCAGGTGAAGGCGGACTTCACCGAGGCCTCGGCCAACCTCACGGCGCTGCTGGTCCGGCAGGACAAGATCGAGGAGGCCGAGCGCGATCTGCGGCGCCGCATCGCCCGCTACCCGGCCGAGCTGGAGTTCAGGAACCTCCTGGCCGGGATCCTGGTGGTCCGGGGCGGGCAGAAGAACCTCGACGCCGCCTTCACCGAGGCCCGCAAGGTGCTCAAGGCCGACGAGCGCAACGTGGGGGCCATGATCGTCCTGGGGCAGGTCTTCTACGAGCAGGGCAAGCTGGAGCTGGCCGGCTCGGTGCTGGAGAACGCGGTCCAGATCGATCCCTCCCACGCCCAGGCCCACAACCTCCGGGGCTTCGTCTTCCTGGCCCAGAAGGAGCGGGACAAGGCCTTCCAGGCCTTCAAGCGGGCGGCCGAGCTGCGCCCCGACTTCCCCGAGGCCCACATCAACTACGGCGCCTTCCTCAACCAGGCCCAGAGCTTCGACGAGGCGGTGCAGGAGCTCGAGCTGGCGGTGAAGTACGCCCCGAAGCGCCCCGACGCCCACCTGAACCTGGGCAACGCCTACCGGGGAGCCGGCGAGCACCAGAAGGCCCTGGCCGAGTACAAGCGGGTCCAGGAGCTGGACCCCCGCAGCGCCGACGCCCTCTTCAACCTGGGCCTCCTCTACCTGGACGCCCCCCTCGAGGGGATCGAGATCCTGCCCCGCCTCAAGAAGGCCAGGGAGTACTTCGAGCGCTACCAGGCGGCCGGGGGCAAGGACGAGCGGATCAGCCTCTTCATCGGGGACGCCGACAAGGCGATCAACAAGGAGGAGCGCCGCATCGAGCGCGAGCGCAAGGCCGCCCTGCGCAAGGCCCAGGAGGAGGCGGAGGCCAAGGAGCGGGCGGCCGAGCGGGCCTCCAGCTCTCGTCTCGGCGAGGAGGAGGAGGAGGATCCGGGGCCCGGGACCGGCGGCTCCACCCTGGGCGCCGGCGACGAGGAGGAGAAGTAGCCGGAATCCGGGGTGTTTTCTCGGGGTCCCCCCCTTACACGTTCGCCGATCGGGCCAGTGCGCGGTGGATCCGCCCAGGCCCGTCGAGTAGGATGCGTCCCCGGTCGATCGGGCATGAGCCCGGGAGACCCGAAAAACCCGAGCTGGATGGGGCGTGACGGGAGACAAGATGCGAATCCTTCTGGGACTTCTGGGGGTCCTCGTGACCCTGCTGATGGCGACGGTGCCCACCGCCGCCCTGGCGCAGAAGAAGAAGGTCATTCGCCTCGAAGAGATCACCGTCGAGGGCAGGATCCAGAAGCCGCAGGCCTTCTACATCCTCCCCAGGTCCAATCTGGACTACGAGGCGCTCGATCGAAAGGAGAGCTTTCTCCAGGAGATCGACGTGTCGCTGGAGAAGGATCCCTTCTAGCCTCCGGAAATCTCTTCAACTCTCTCTTTTTTCGGGGGGCTATTCGCCCCCCGGGAGTATCTGGTAGACAATCTGGCCTTTCGGGAACCTTTCGGGGCCCCGGATGTCCGAAACTGCGAAAACCCCAAGGAGACTCGCCACAATGGGTTCTGCTGCAAAGTTCTTCGTCGAAGGTGGACCGTGGATGTGGCCCATCGCCGCTATGTCGGTGGTTGGCCTCGCTGTCGTCATCGAGCGCTTCATCTTCCTGTTCTTCAAGTACAACATCAACGGCTCCGCCTTCATGGCGCAGATCCAGAAGCTCGTGATGGCGAACAACATCGACCGCGCCATCAAGCTCTGCAACGCGGCTCCCTCCGCGGCCCTGCCGAAGGTGATCAAGTCCGGCCTCACCCGCGCGAACAAGGGTGAGATCGAGATCCAGAACGCCGTCGAGGAGGCGACCCTCGAGGTCATCCCCGCGATCCAGAAGCGGACCAACTCCCTGCAGGCCGTCGCGAACCTCGCCACCCTGCTCGGGCTGCTCGGTACCGTCATCGGTCTGATCCAGGCGTTCCAGGCGGTTGCCCAGGCGGCCCCGGATCAGAAGGCCGCGATGCTGACCTCCTCCATCTCGATCGCAATGAACACCACGGCGTTCGGTCTGATGGTCGCGATCCCCTGCATGGGCGCGCACGTCATCCTCGCCGGCATCACCAAGAAGATCATCGACGAGATCGATCAGTACTCGGTGAAGCTCGAGAACCTCCTGATCTCCCGCGGTAAGGGCGCTCAGAGCTCGCTCGAGTAAGCGGTCGCTCCAGCGATCGTCAGCGCTTCGTAATCGTAAAAAAAGCAAAGAACGGGAGCGGGCGAAGAGCCTCCTCCCGACATGAGGCAAGAGATGGCCAGTAAACCATCAGGGCGTGGACACCGAGGGAAGGAAGACATCCCTCCTCTCAACATCACGCCGATCATGAACCTCATCATCATCCTGATCCCGGCGCTTCTGTTGAGCGCGGCGTTCGTCCAGATCGCCGTCATCAACGTCTCGGCCCCCCAGATCGGTAGTGGGGTCGCCGAGGAGAAGCCTGAGGACGAGGAGAAGAAGCTGAACCTCACCGTCGCCGTGACCGACAAGGGATTCACGGTGGCAGGCACCGGCGCTGTGCTCGGTGGCGAGGGCGCGGAGGAAGCCGGCCCCACCATCCCGAAGAAGGCCGACGGTGAGTACGACTACGAGGCGCTGGCGAACAAGCTGGCCGAGATCAAGGATGCGTTCCCCGACGAGACCAAGATGGTCCTCAACGCGGAGCCGGACATCAAGTACTCGAAGATCATTGCCACGATGGACGCTACCCGGGAGCTCGAGGGGCGCATGCTCTTCCCCGACGTGGTGCTCTCTGCGGGCATCCAGTAGTCCCCCTTAGTCTCGAGCCAAGCCTCTATTGGAGCCGTAGATGGAAAACCCCAACGACCTCAGCCAGTTCGAGCCGGCGCCCGAAGAGTTCAGCGTCCGGAACCGGAAGAAGAAGCGGGAGGTGGAGGAGCCCGGGCCCCTGACCATCACTTCGCTGATGGACATCCTGACGATCCTCCTGGTCTTCCTGCTGAAGAGCTTCTCGGCCAACCCGGTGAACATCACCATGTCGGACGATCTCCAGCTCCCGTCCTCGAGCGCGACGCTCGAGCCGGAGGAGGCCGTGCCGGTGGCGGTGACCACCCGCCAGATCCTGGTGAACGACGTCTCGGTCGCCGAGGTCATCGACGGTAAGGTCGACGTCTCCACCAAGCGCGACGGCGAGCAGGGCTTCTTCATCGAGCCCCTCTTCGAGGCGCTCAACAAGGAGGCCGACAAGCAGAAGCGCATCGCGAAGCACAACACGGCCCAGGAGTTCAAGGGCCTCGCGCTCGTGATCGCGCACCAGGACACGAACTACCGGCTGCTCAACGAGGTGCTCTACACCGCGGGGCAGGCCCAGTTCTCGCAGTTCAAGTTCGCCGTCATCAAGAAGGAGTGATCCCTGCATCCGGATTGATGGGCGCACCATGGGAGTAGGGCATGGAGGTCCAACCTCTCGAGCCCTTCAGGGGAGCTGAAGACCAGCCAGGCTGATGCCCGCAAGAGTGGAACAGAAGGTCCTCCGCATTGGACTCATCCAGGGCGGCAAGATCATCGAGGAGCGGCTGATTCGCCGCCGGGAGCCGGTCACCATCGGGACGGCCCCGAAGAACACGCTGGTCGTCCCGGCCTCGCGTCTCCCGAAGACCTTCACCCTCTTCGACGTACGCTCTGGCCAGTACCATCTCGCCTTCACGGATCAGATGGCCGGCCGGGTCTCGGTGGGGCAGTCGGTCGTCGACTTCGCCTCCCTCAAGAGCCAGAACCTCGTGAAGAAGAAGGGTGGGCTCTACGCCTACCCCCTTCCCGAGACGGCCCGGGGCAAGGTCTCGCTGGGCGAGGTGACCCTCCTCTTCCAGTTCGTGACCCCGCCCCCCGAGCCGGTGCGGCCGACCCTGCCCAAGGAGGCCCGGGGCGGCTGGGTGAAGAGCATCGACAAGTTCTTCACCGCCCTGCTCCTGATCTCGGCCGTGATCCACTTCACCGGGGGCTGGCAGCTCTACCACACGCCGATCCCCACCGAGCTCTCCTTCGATCAGATCCCCGATCGCTTCCTGAAGATCATCGCCCCCGAGATCCCGGACGAGGACATCCCCGAGCCAGAGGGTGAGGGCGAGGCGATCAAGGAGGACGCGCCGGCGGACGAGCCCGAGGACGAGCCCGCCGACGAGCCCGCCGACGAGGAAGAGGTCAAGCAGCGGGCCCAGAGCAAGGAAGTCCAGGAGAAGGTCCGCTCCACCGGCCTGCTGGCGATCATCGGGGCCCGGAGCGACGGCGCGAGCGGCGGCTTCGGGGTCGCCGACATCATCGGTGAGGGAGGCGGCCTCGGCGCCGACCTCGACGAGGCCCTCGCGAACGTCTCCGGCGTCGGGGTGGCCACCAGCGCCGACGCGCTCGCCATGCGGACCGGCGTAGCGGGCGGTGGCGGCACCGCCGAAATCGGCGACATGGCCACCGAAGGTGGCGGCGGCGGCAAGGTCGCCACGGGGACCCGCAAGACCCCGAGGATCTCCGGGCGAATCACCTCGGGGCGGATGGAGGTCGAGTCCACCGAGGTCGACGCCGGGAGCATCAACCGCTTCATCAAGGTCCGGATGAAGTCCATCATCAGCTGCTACGAGGCCGAGCTGAAGCGCAACCCGGCGCTGAAGGGCAAGCTGCTGATCCGGATCACGATCTCCCGCCGCGGGACCGTCGCCGACATCGAGATCGAGCGCGACACCCTCGGCTCTGCCACGGTAGTGAACTGCGTTCGCAACCGGATCCGGCCCTGGCGGTTCCCCGTCAAGCCGGAGGAAGACACCGCAGTATCGATTCCGTTCATCTTCGCGCCTTCGAGCTAGCCCGGTGCGAAGAGGGCTCGTGAGGGGCGAGCCCGAACCATGAAGGCGAAGCGACTCGACGAGCTGAAGACCCTCCTGGAGGGGGAGGACTTCCTGGCCTGGTGGCGGTCTCTGACCGAGGCCAGGGCGGCGCTCCAGAAGTGCATCGAACGCTACGAGGTGGTGCTCCTCGAGCTGAACATGAGCGAGTTCCAGGCCGAGCTCGCCCAGAAGAACGCCATCGACACCGTCTACCTCTCGGGAGAGCAGGAGGACGAGTCCGCCACCTTCTTCGCGGAGGCGAGCCGGATCGAGAACGAGTCGATGCAGGCGGTCTCCGACTACGAGGAGCAGCGCTACCGCTCCTCGGACGCCTGGATCCGGCTGGGCGCGGTCGAGAAGAACCAGGAGGACAGCCGGGAGTTGCTCCAGTCCGCCCGGATGCGGGGGGACGAGGGGCGCGCCGAGGTCGTGCGGCTCGAGGCCCTCCTCCAGAAGCTGGAGCGGGATCGGATCACCTGCGTGGCGGAGTACGAGCGCGAGCAGCTGACCAAGGATCAGCGCTGGGAGCGGGTCGAGGATCTCTGGGCTCGCTCTCTCGAGTTCTCCCTCCTCCACGCCGAGCGCCTCGCCAAGGCGGGCCGGGTCAAGCGGGAGGCCGAGGCCCTCTTCTTCCAGGCCGAGCAGTGCAAGCAGGTCTCCGAGACCCTGCGCGCCGAGGCCGACGGCCTGGCGGAGCGGCGCGAGGGCATCGAGTCCTCCATCGTCGGCCTCTCCAAGGAGGCCCAGGAGCGCTTCGCCTGCGTGGCCGGCGACGACTTCCTCTACTGGGGCTCGAAGGAGAACGACCGCCTCGCCTGGTGCGTCTCGCTCATCTCCGACGATCGGAACTACAACATGGAGGTGGTAGCGCTCGGCACCTACCGGGTAACCTCCCGGGAAGGCGTCCGGCGCCTCGAGCCGCCGCCCCCCGATGGTGTGAACCTGGAGGAGGGGGATCGGAGGATCGAGGCCTACTTCCTGGGGACGCGCGTGACCGAGGAGGAGGAGGCATGACCAAGCTGGACACCATCCAGCAGACGAAGCTCTTCGAGATGCTCTCGCGAGACGAGCTCGCCATGCTCTCGACGCTCTTCCAGACGCGCTCCTACAACGACGGTGAGTTGATCTTCTCCCAGGGGGACGAGGGCGACGGGCTCTACCTCCTCTCCGAGGGGCAGGTCGAGGTCTGCACCGGCCGGGGAGGGGAGTGCAAGGTCGTCGCGGTGCTCGACCCCCCGGAGTTCTTCGGTGAGATGTCGGTGATCGACAAGGAGTTCCGCTCCGCCTCCGTGCGGGCGAGGGGCGCCACCGAGCTCTACTTCCTCCCGGTGGAGAACCTCATGGCCTTCCGGCGATCGTTCCGGGACGGCTTCACCTTCGTGGTCATCAACATCGCGAGGGTCATCTCCCGCCGCCTGCGGGAGACGACCTCGAGGCTCTCCGAGCGCCTCTGATCCGAGAGCGCGGATGAGCCCGAACCCACCGAGAGCCTCCTCGCGCGCGGGAGGTGTTCGCCTCCTCCTGGGGGCGCTCGCCCTCTGCGCGGCGCTCCCCTCCCCGGCGCGCGGGGCCCGGCCCCTCTCGAACTTCCCCCTGGAGCTGGGGCAGCGCATCGACGACGCCCCGGCGCTGGTGGACGTCGACGGCGACGGGCGCCTGGAGGTCATGGTCTCGGCCGGCAGCGAGCTGCACCTCCTGGACGCGCGCGGCGAGTCCCGCTACGGCTTCCCCCTCCGGGGGGACGCCGACCTGGTCGGGGCGCCGGCGATGGTCCGCACTGCCGAGGGCGCGATGGTCCTCGTGATCTCCGCGGCGGGCTCGGTCATCGTGGTCGACGGCAACGGCAAGGCCGTGCCGGGCTTCCCCCTGCGGGAGCTCGGCCGCCCGAGCGGCGGCGGCGCCCTCTTCGACCTCGACGGTGACGGTCGCCCCGAGGTGGTCTTCGCCACCCGGGAGGGGAAGCTCCACGCCCTCCACACCGACGGACGCCGGGGGGGCAAGCCCCTCGGGGGCTTCCCGGTGAAGCTCGCGACCGAGCTCTCCAGCCCCCCCACCTTCGCCGACCTCGGCCGGCTCGAGGCGCGCCGCGTCGTCCTGATCGGCGGCAGCGACGGAGCGGTCCACGCCGTGGACGGCGCGGGCCGGATCCTCGAGGCGTTCCGGCCCAGCTCCCGCTTCGAGGTCAAGGCGGCGCCGGTCAGCGGAGACGTCGAGGGCGACGGTGAGGCCGAGGTGGCCTTCGGCAGCGGCGACTTCAAGGTCTATCTCGCCGGTGCCGACGGCGCGCTGCGCCCCGGCTTCCCGGTGGCGACGGGCTACCGGATCCGCGCGGCGCCCGCGCTCGTCGATCTGGACGGTGACGGCCGCCTCGAGCTCGTCTTCGCCTCGGGCGACGGCAAGATCTACGCCCTCGACGCCCGGGGCAAGCCGGTGAAGGGCTTCCCCGTGACCTCCCCCGGAAAGCTGGAGGCCGGCGTGGTGGCCGGCGATCTGGTCGGCGACGAGCGGCCGGAGCTCGTCACCGTGACCCGTCGCGGCGAGCTGGTCGTCCTGCAGGCCGACGGGAAGCCCGTCCCCGGCTGGGACGCGAGCCTGGGGGCAGAGGTCACGGCGACCCCCGCGCTGGGGGACCTCGATGGCAACGGCAGCCTGGACATCGCCGTCGGGACGATGACCGGCCGGGTCGCGCTCTTCACCGGGCGGGGGGCGCGCCGGGGGCGGGCCCACTGGCCGGACGATCTGCACGGCGCGGCGCGCAGCGGCTGGCTGCACCCGAGCCCCACCCGCTTCGTGGACCTGCTCCTCACGCCCGAGGGGGCGACCACCCTCGAGGTGCTGAAGGCCGGCTTCGCGCACCTCGATCTCGATCGGAAGCCGCTCGCGGGCGTTCGTCTCGAGTGGCTGCGAGGCGGCGAGCCCGTCCCCGCCCTGGACGGCAAGCGGGAGGTCCCTCCCTCGGCCACCCGGAAGGGAGAGCGCTGGCGCTTCCGGATCTCGGACCCGGCCGACGGGGAGCAGGCGATCACCTTCGAGGCGCCGGAGGTGACCATCCGCAACACGCCGCCCACCTCGCCCGGGATCCTCCTGGGACCCGAGGAGGCGCGCAGCGGCGAGCCGATCGAGCTGCGCGTCGTCCAGGCCGCGGCGGACGTCGACGGCGAGGCCCTCACCTACGAGCATGCCTGGTGGCGCAACGGCGAGCCCGTGAGCCTGCCTCCGGACGCGACCCGGGCCCCGGGAGAGCAGGTCCGCAAGGGAGACGAGTGGACCGTGGAGGTTCGCGCCAGGGACTCGGAGGACCGCAGCGTCCCCGCCCGGGCCACCCTGCGGGTGGCCAACACGCCTCCGCCCGGAGCGCCCCTCGCCCTCTTCCCCGCGGCGCCGAGGGTCACCGAGGCGATCGAGGCCCGGGTGACGATCCCCGAGGCCGACGTGGACGGTGACCCGCTGCATCCGCACTACGCCTGGAGGATCGACGGGGTGGCCGTCGGGCGTCCCTCGGCGGAGGGCACGCTGCCGGCCGGCCTCGCGGGCAAGCACCAGCTGGTCGAGGTGAGGCTCACCCTCGACGACGGGGAGGTGGAGGGTCCCGCCACCGAGGCCCGGGTCGAGGTGGCCAACACTCCGCCGGGCGCCCCGGGGGTGGCCATCGCGCCGGCCCGGCCGAGGACCGGAGAGGCCCTGCGGGCCAGGATCACCGAGCCCCCCGCCGATCCGGACCTGGATCCGATCCGCCTCTCCTACGCCTGGAGCCTCGACGGTGAGCCCACGACCCTCGTGGGCATCGAGGTCCCGGGGGAGCGGGTGAAGGCCGGGCAGCGCTGGCAGGTGAAGGTGACGCCCGCCGACGACGAGGCAGCCGGGACCGCCGGTGAGGCGAGCTTGGAGGTGATCCAGTCTCCTCCCCGGCCGCCGCTGATCGCCATCGAGCCGCTGCGGCCGGTTCCGGGGGAGGCCCTCGAGGGCGTCGTCCGCGAGGCGGCCGTCGATCGGGACGGCGATCCGGTCGAGCTGCGCTGGGCCTGGAAGAAGGGCGGCGAGCTCCTCCATCGCGGCCCCGCCCTGCCGGCGGGCAAGACCCGGCGCGGCGAGACCTGGGCCCTCGTCGCCACCCCCTTCGACGGCAAGGTCGAGGGGAGGCCCGCCCAGGCCGCCGTGATCATCGGGAACCGCCCGCCCAACGCGCCGATCGTGACCCTCGCCCCGCCGAAGCCGGTGGGAGGGCAGCCCCTGCGCGCCGAGGTCACCCTCGTCGGCGACCCCGACGAGGATCCGGTGGAGGCGCGGCTGCAGTGGTGGCTCGATGGTGAGCGGATCGTCGAGCTCGACGACGCGCGGGAGGTCCCCGGATCGCGGGTCTCGCACTTCCAGACCTGGGAGGTCACCCTCCAGGCCGACGATGTCGAGCTGCGCTCGAAGGCGGTGCGGGCCACCGCCCGGGTGGAGGATCGGCCACCCGAGCCCCTGGCGACGCGGGTGGAGCCAGCGAAGGCCCTCACGACCTCGGAGCTCACCTGCGTCGCCCTGCGGGCGGCCCGGGATCCGGACGGGGACGAGACCCTCCTGCGGCACCACTGGCTCCGCGGCGGTCAGGAGACCAGCTGGGAGGGCGAGGTCCTCCCGGCGGCGGCGACCCGCAAGGGCGAGCGCTGGAGCTGCCGGATCACCACCTCGGCCCTGGAGCTCTCCACCCCGGGCAAGCTCTCGAAGCCCGTGGAGATCCTCAACTCGGGTCCCGTGGCCGGCGCCGTCGGCATCGAGCCGGCGGAGCCCCTCACGGAGGACGATCTCCACTGCGTGGTGAAGGAGCCCTTCACCGACCCCGACCGGGATCCCCTCGAGCTGCGCTTCGTCTGGACGCGGAAGGGCCAGAAGACCCGGCACAAGGGGAGGGTCCTCCCCTCCCGGCTGACGCGGAAGGGGGAGCAGTGGAGCTGTGAGGTCAGCGCCAGCGACGGCAAGGAGGTCTCCGGGAGCGCCCGGGCCTCGGTGAGCATCGGCAACACCCCGCCCACCGCGCCGATCGTGGAGCTCCTGCCCACCGAGCCGGGCACCGATCGGCCGCTGCGCTGCGAGATCGTGGAGCGGAGCCGGGATCCGGACCAGGACTCGCTCTCCTTCCGCTTCCGCTGGTACCTGGAGGGGAAGGTGCAGCCCTTCGCCGCGACCTCGGTGGCGGTGCCGGTCCGCCTCCTCAAGGCCGGTCAGACCTGGTGGTGCGGGGTGGCGGGCCACGATGGGAAGGCAGAGGGGGCTGAGGGCCGCTCGTCGCGCCGGACCCTCCGATGAGGCCGTAAGCGGGGGAAGACCCGACCCATCCGTTTGTTGACCGGCTCTTCCCGGGCTCCCTATACTGAGGGACCGCCTCCTGGTCGATTCCGACCCACCGGGGGCAGGTAGGTAGTGAGGTATGTTCCTGAGATGAGCAAGACGAACCTTCGGGCTGGCATCCTGTTGCTTTCCGTCGCTTTTTTCGTCAGCCCCCTGCAGGCGCAGGTGGACCCGGAGGAGGGGCTGGGTCTGACCAGCACCGAAGAGGGTGAGGAGATGAAGCTCTCCGGCCGCCAGATGGTGGATCGGACCGAGGAGCACCTCGACCAGATGCGTCAGATGCTCAAGGACGTCCTGGAGATCCTCGAGGACGCCCGCTCCGAGAAGGACGTCGTCAAGCTCAACTGCACGAACGAGAAGCTCACTCAGATCAAGGGTTTGCTGCGCGTGAGCGAGCAGGCCTCCATCGCCCTGCAGGAGTGGTCGGCGAAGGATCAGATCGAGGACGCCCGACACGAGTACCGCAAGGTCTCCATCGCCCGGGAGAAGGTCCAGCAGCTGCGGGCCGAGGCCGAGGAGTGCATCGGACAGCTCGCCTTCTACATCGACGAGGACATGACGGTGAACGTGGAGGTCCCGGAGGACCTGCCGGACGACGATCCGCGGATCGACCCCATTCCTCCCATCCTGGTACGGCCCTCGCCGGTGAGCCCCACGGGCTGATCGCTTGCGGGCCGACTGACGACGAACCCCGAGGGATCACAAGGCGCGGAGGGGCGCTGGTGATGCTTGCTACATACGCTCTCGATCAAGAAGCACGGTGTGACCGGTGTCGCAGCCGCTACCCTTGCGTCGAGCGATCGTCTCGGGCGTGGCGCACCGGTTGGAGGACTGGGTGAGGAGAGGCCCGGCACGATGGCGCGCCGCGGTGGCGGCCTGCGCCCTCCTGGTGTCCCTCCTGGTCCCGACCGGGGCGGCGAGCGCCGAGGAGAACGGGGTCAAGGTCGGCTCCGGGCGGCTGCACCCCTCGATCGAGATCGGGGGCGAGTACGACAGCCGGGCCAAGGTCGAGTTCGGCACCGGTGACTCCATCGGCGGCTTCCTCCTCCACCTGAAGCCGGCCCTCACCTTCGACAACGGCTCGCGCGAGGTGGCCTTCAGCCTGCGCGCCAGCGGCGACGCCAACATCTACCCGATGAGGCAGACCCGCAACCTGACCTACTTCGGCGGCGACGTGGATCTGAGCCTCGACATCAACCCCCGGGGAACGGTCGGGGTGGTGCTCGAGGATCGCTTCGCCCACTCGGATCGGAACTCCGCCGTGGCGATCGGCAGCGGCGTGCGCTCGATCTTCAACGAGGCCGCGGTGAGCCTGCCGATCCGCCCCGGCGGCGGCGCCCTGGAGATCATCCCCTCCTACGCCCTGCAGCTCGAGGCCTTCATGACCGTCCTCGGGGAGACCACCGGCGTGGGGCAGCCCCGGGAGCTGAACTACCTCTCCCACCGCCCGAACCTTCAGGCCCGCTGGCGCTTCCTCCCCAAGACCGCGGTGGTGCTCGACGTCCTGGGCGACTACCGGCAGTACTTCGAGCCTGGCGTCGGCGGGAGCAACCTCTGGGGCTTCTACGCCAAGGCGGGCCTCTCCGGCCTGATCACCCCCAAGCTCTCGCTCGTGGTGAACGCGGGCTACGGCCGCTCCTTCCTGATCGATCCGGCCTACAACAGCGTGATCGGCCAGGCGGAGCTGACCTTCATCCCCAACACCTTCACCCGGATCAAGCTCGGCTACGCCCGGACCTTCATGCCGGTGCCCCAGCTGATCTGGTTCGGGGACAACCGGGTCTACGGCGGCGGATCGGTCCTCCTCGGGGGCCGCCTGCTCTTCGACTTCGAGGGCTCCTTCGACCTGGTGAACTACGCCACCGGCCGGATCGACACGGTCATCGGCCTCGACCTGGGGCTGCGGGTCCGGATCACCGAGTGGATGGAGGCCGGGGGCGGCTACCGCCTCGACATCCGGGGCTCGAGCGACGCGGGCTCGGCCTATCAGCGCCACCTGGTGGGCGCCATGGTCAACCTCCGCTACTGACCCGTCTCGCCTGATTTCAGGGGGTTGGGTGAGTGTGATGCCGAACACTCGCTGACCCGGATCGGCGGTCCTATACTTCGTGACGTGATGAGACGTCGCTCCCCAGCTCTCGTGGCGCCCCTGGCGCTTCTCCTCCTGGCTCCTCTGCTCGGCGGCGCGGGCTGCTCGTTGCTGCGGGCCCGGGGCCCCGATCGGACCGACCTCCCCGGCGCGGGTGCGGCCGTGCCCGAGGTCGGGGCGCCCAGCGAGGAGGCGGAGGGCCCGGCGGCCACCACCCTCGGGGTCAACGACGTCTTCGAGGTGCGGGTCTTCGAGGAGCAGGAGCTCACCGGAGTCTACCGGGTCGGCGCGGACGGAGCGGTGAGCTATCCGCTCTGCGGGCGGGTGGAGGTCGGCGGCCTCGACGCCTCGGCGGTGGCCGGCCGGATCACCACCTGCCTGAAGCAGGGCTACCTCAGGAACCCGCAGGTCTCGGTCTTCATCAAGGAGTACAACTCCAAGAAGATCTTCGTCCTCGGGCAGGTGCAGAAGCCCGGCACCTTCACCTTCGAGGACCGCATGTCGGTGGTCGAGGCCGTGACCCGGGCCGGGGGCTTCACCCGCCTGGCGGCCAAGAATCAGGTCGTGATCAACCGGATCGTCGACGGCAAGGAGCAGCGGCTCCGGATCCCGGTCGAGGACATCAGCCTGGGGCTGGCGCCGAACTTCGTGCTGCAGCCGGGGGATATCGTCTTCATCCCCGAGTCTTTCTTCTAGCCCGGGGAGAGGCCGTGCACGTGTACGTGCACGTTCACGTACCCGGGTTCTCCCCGGAGCCCTGGCGCGGAGCGAAGGTCACGAGGCCCGATGTCGAAGGGTCTCCAGGGCCCGCAGGAGCATGAGCTCGGGTCGGTGTCGCGTCGCGGCGCAGTCCACCAGCACCACGCGCCAGCTCGCCGGTAGCTCGAGCCGCGCGGGCGGGCCCTCGGGCAACCAGGCCGCCAGCTGCTCGGGTCCCACCCGACAGACGAGGACCTCCTCCGGGAGCGCCCGGAGCAGCGTCCGGGCGGCGGCCCGATCGACGCGATCGGGACCGACGAGGAGCAGGGCCTGCCGGCAGGCGTCCTCCCGGCAACCCTCGCGCAGCACCTCACCGAGCCGCGCGGCGGTGGGCAGGCCGGTGGCCGGATCACCGCGCATCCAGGAGCGCAGGATCTGAAGCACCGCGTCGCACTCGCTAGCGCTCCGGGGCGGCGGGAGGACCTGCAGGTGGGTGGCGCCCAGGCTGACGACACAGGGTTCGTCGATCCGGGCCACCCTCCGCCGCAGGCCGTCGACTCGCAGCTCCGCGTCGGCCCGGAGGGCCTCGACCACCAGGCGCTCGCCCGAGTGATGGAAGTGGGCGTGGCAGGGGGCGAGGGTGGGATCGGCCAGGGAGAGGGCGAGGCCGGGGGCCGAGCCGGCCACGGCGGAGCCGGCGTCGAGGCGAAGCCAGTGGCCCCAGGGCAGGCCGTGCTCCACCCGGAGGAAGGCGGGCAGGGAGGGGACGGCCACCGGGGCCGGCCCCTCCCCGGGCGAGGGGAGGGCCCTCATGCGGCCTTCCCCGCGTCCTCCGGCTCGTCGCCCGCGTCCGCGGCGGCCGGCGGCTCACCCGCAGCCTCGCCGGCGTCGCCGCGCAGCCGCTGCTCGAGGGCCGCGGCCCGCTCGGGGTCGGCGGCCAGCGCCTCCCGGGCCTTCTCCCGGCCCTGCCCGAGGCGCTCGCCCTCGAGGCTGTAGAAGGCGCCGGACTTCTGGACGAGCCCGGCGGCGACGCCGTGATCGAGGAGCTCGCCGAGGCGATCGATGCCCTCGCCGTAGCGGATGTCGAACTCGGCCTGCCGGAAGGGAGGAGCGACCTTGTTCTTCACCACCTTCACCCGGGTGTGGTTGCCGCGCACCTCCTCGCCCACCTTCAGGGCGCCGATGCGGCGGATGTCGAGGCGGGCCGAGGCGTAGAACTTCAGGGCGTTGCCGCCGGTGGTGGTCTCCGGGCTGCCGAACATCACCCCGATCTTCATCCGGATCTGGTTGATGAAGACCACGGTGGCGGCGTTGCGGTGGACGACGCCCGCCAGCTTGCGCAGGGCCTGGCTCATCAGGCGCGCCTGGAGGCCGACGTGGCTGTCGCCCATCTCACCCTCGATCTCGGCCCGGGGCACCAGGGCCGCCACCGAGTCGACCACGATCAGATCCACCGCGCCGCTGCGGACCAGGGTCTCGCAGATCTCCAGCGCCTGCTCGCCGGTGTCGGGCTGGCTGACCAGCAGCTCGTCCAGCTTCACCCCGAGCTTGCCGGCGTAGACGGCGTCGAAGGCGTGCTCGGCGTCGATGAAGGCCGCGGTGCCGCCGGCGGCCTGCACTTGGGCCAGGGCGTGGAGGGAGAGGGTGGTCTTGCCCGAGCTCTCCGGTCCGTAGATCTCGACGATCCGGCCGCGGGGCAGGCCGCCGATACCCAGGGCGAGGTCGAGGCCGAGGCTGCCGGTGGGGATGGCCTCCACCGGCTGGGTCTCGGCCTGGCCCAGCTGCATGATGGCGCCCTTGCCGAAGCTGCGCTCGATGGCGCCGATGGCCTGGGCGAGGGCCTCGTCCCGGCTGCCGTCGGCGGACGGCCGGTCTCCGGTGCGGGTGGTGATCTTCTTCAACGAGCTCTTCAGTCCCATGGGTTCTCCTTCGGGGGTTGGGGCCTGTCAGCGGGGCAGCTGGAGGTTGGGGTCGTCGGGGGCGAGGGTCCGGTAGGCGAGGGCCTCGGCGAGGTGGGGGGCGGTGATGCTCCCCTCGCCCTCGAGGTCGGCGATCGTCCGGGCGACCCGGAGGATCCGGTGGACGGCCCGGGCCGAGAGCCCGAGGCGGTCGGCGCCCCGGGAGAGGAGGTCGCGGCCTGCGGCGTCGAGGCGGCAGTGACGATCGAGCTCGCGCCGGCGCATGCAGGCGTTCACCGCCGGGAAGCAGCTGCGCGCGAGGCGGCGCCGCTGCCGGGCGCGCGCCTCCCGGACCAGGTGGGCGACGGCCCGCGAGTCGGGACCCTCCGGGGCGGCCTCGAGGGCGAGGTAGGGCACCGGCCGCAGGGTGATCTGCAGATCGATCCGGTCGAGGAGCGGCCCCGAGAGCCGCGCGGCGTAGCGCCGGGCCAGCCCGGGGGAGCAGGTGCAGGGCCGGGGGCTGCCCTCCCAGTCGTGGCCGCAGGGGCAGGGGTTGGAGGCGAGCACGAGCTGGAAGCGCGCCGGCAGGCGGGCGCGCTGCCGGGCCCGGCTGACGATCACCTCTCCCGACTCGAGGGGCTCGCGCAGGGCGTCGAGGGTGCCGCGGGGGACCTCCGCCGCCTCGTCGAGGAAGAGCACGCCGTGGTGCGCCAGGGAGATCTCCCCCGGGTAGAGCCGGTCCTGGCTGCCTCCCCCGACCAACGCGGCCTGGGAGGCGGTGTGGTGGGGCGCCCGGAAGGGGCGCTCGCGGATCAGCGGCTCGTCCCCCAGGAGGCCGGCGGCCGAGTAGATTCGGCTGGTCTCCAGGCGCTCCTCGGGGGAGAGGGGCGGGAGGATCCCGGGCAGCCGCCGGGCCAGCATGGTCTTGCCCGCCCCGGGGGGTCCCGAGAGGAGGAGGTGGTGCCCGCCGGCGGCGGCGATCGTCAGGGCGCGCACCGCCGCGGGCTGGCCGCGCACGTCGCGCAGATCCGGGCCGGCGCCGGCGGGGAGGCGGGGCGGGGGAGGGCAGGGGAGGCCGGCGGGCAGCTCCCGCTCGCAGAGCAGCGCCACCGCCTCGCCCAGGTCCCGGGCGCCGTGGACCGCCAGGCCCTCGACGCTGGCGGCCTCGGCGGCGCTCGCCATCGGGAGGACGATTCCCGCGAGCCCCTCGGACCGGGCCCGCTCGGCCAGGGCGAGGGCGCCCCGCACCGGGCGCAGGGCTCCGTCGAGGGCCAGCTCCCCGGCGAGGGCCAGGTGCGCGGTGTGGCGGGTGGGGACGATCTCCATCGCCGCGAGGAGCGCGATGGCCAGGGGCAGGTCGAAGGCCGAGCCCGACTTGCGCCGGTCGCAGGGAGCCAGGGAGAGGGTGATGCGCTTGTTGGGCAGCGGCAGGCCGTGGGCCTTCAGGGCGTTCTCGATCCGCACCCGGGCCTCGCGCACGGCGCCATCGGGGAGACCGATGATGGCGATGCTCGGCAGCCCCCGGGTGAGGGCGACCTCGACGTCGATGCGGTGGGCCTCGACGCCCTCGAGGGCGGCGGTGATGGTGCGTGCGATCATGGGGACCGGCGCCACAGCAACCGATGTGCCAGCGCCCGGGGAGGGCCCCCCGGCCTTCGCAGGATCCCGCCGGACGAGGCCGATCCTGGTGCCTGGAGGGCGATCCGGTGGGGAGCGCCCGGGCGAGCGCGGCCCGGCGAGCTCCGCCGGTCCGGCCCGGGAGGCGGCCCTCCCGTCCGGAGGGCAGACGGCGTGAATCCAGCGGGGGCGCCCCCGTCTCTCATCCAGGTTGGCGGGTGGGGGGTGCTGTGCTACCTGACGCAGCCCCGCGCTCACGAACACGAATCTCTACGAACCGGAGAATGTCCATGATCCGCAAGCTCTTCGCCCTCGCCCTCTCCGTGGTCCTCCTCGCCGTCGCGGCCCCGGCCCTCGCCGGCAAGTCCGAGGGCAAGGCCTACGGCAAGCCCCTCTCGAAGGAGGCCTTGAAGGTCACCGTCGCCCAGCTCGTCGAGAGCCCCGAGGACTACGTCGACAAGCGGGTGCAGGTCAGCGGCATCGTCACCGACGTCTGCTCGAAGCGCGGCTGCTGGATCCTCATCGGCGGCGAGGACGGCGAGACCGTCCGCTTCAAGGTGACCGATGGCGTGATCGTCTTCCCCATCGAGGCCAAGGGCAAGCGCACCGAGGCCGAGGGGATCTGGACCAAGTTCGAGCTCTCCAAGGAGCAGGTGATCGAGCGCAAGAAGCACCACGCCGAGGAGAAGGGCGAGAAGTTCGACCCGGCGACCGTGACCGGCCCCGAGACCCAGTGCCAGCTCAAGGGTGAGGGCGCGGTCATCAAGTGAGCGACGCCAGGGTGCCGGACCGGCCGCTGAAGAAGGCCGGAGGCTTCAAGTGGAGGAAGTGGAACAACATCCTCCACCGCGACATCGGGTACCTCGCCGCGGCCCTGACGATCGTCTACGCGATCTCGGGGGTGGCGGTGAACCACATCCACCAGTGGAACCCGAACTACACCTTCGAGCACGAGGTGAGCACCTTCCCGCCGCTGCCGGCGGGGGCGAGCAAGGCGCAGATCGTCGCGCACCTGCGGGAGAGCCTCGACCTGCCGGAGCCGAAGGAGACCTTCAAGCCGGCGCCGATGAAGATCCAGCTCTTCTACGAGGGCTGGAACGTCGAGGCGGACCTGGAGGCCGGGCGCGCGGAGATGGAGCGCCCGCGTGAGCGCCCCATCCTGCGCGACTCCAACTACCTCCACCTGAACCACCCCAAGGGCCTCTGGACCTGGTTCGCCGATCTCTACGCCGTCGCGCTGGCCTTCCTCGCGATCAGCGGCCTCTTCGTCCTCAAGGGCAAGAAGGGCCTGACTGGCCGAGGCAAGTGGCTCTTCGGCCTCGGCCTCATCCTCCCCCTCGTCTTCATCGCCCTGCGCTACCTCGATCGCTGAGCGCGCGGGGTTGCTTCCGTCGCGGCCCTTGCGGGCCCGGGGAGCGTCCCCCGGAAGGGGCCCTCCGCCTCGGCCCGCAAGCGCCGCGACGGAAGCAAGCGCGCCGGCCGTGCTAGGAGAGCCAGCCGCCGGAGAAGTAGAGGGCGCCCCAGATGCCCATGTAGAGCGAGACCGCCGCGAAGATCCGGAAGGGCCAGTCCATCCGCCGGGCGCCGACCGCCAGCAGGACGAAGAGGAAGGGCGTCCAGTCGAGGCTGAAGCGGTAGCCGAACTGGAAGTAGCCGTCGTTCTGGTAGAGGAGCGCGGGCAGGGCGACCACGGCCACGCTGGCCCAGAGGGCCTTGGAGAGCCGCGCGCGGCGGCGGGGCCAGAGGAGGAGCAGGAAGAGCGGGGTGGTCAGGAAGATGCTCATCCCGTGGCCGTCGAAGCCGACGTTGAAGGGCTTCGCCGAGAAGGTCGGCAGGGCGAAGAAGGCGGCCTTCAGGTTCTGCTGGAGGTAGTGCGGGTGGAAGAGGCCGTACCTCGAGACCCAGGCGTTGACCCGGTTGTTCCAGAGGTGGGAGTGGCCGAACTCCAGGGGGCTCTCGAAGCGCACCCAGTTCATCCACATCATCACCGCGGCGAAGGCCACCAGCGGCGCCGCGAAGAGGAGCCCCCGCTTGAGGGTGTCCTTCAGCCGCGCCCCGAGGACGTCCCGGTCGAAGCGGCCGTCGGGGAAGAGCAGCTCGAAGAGGAAGAAGACGAAGGCGAAGGCCAGGGGCGTGCGGGTGAGCGAGGCGCAGGCGAGCACCAGCCCGGCGAGGAAGGGACGCCGGGCCTGGTGGGCGAGGTAGAGGTAGAGAATGCAGAGGGTGACGCCCATCGTCTGGGCGGTGAACCAGACCTCGCCGCGGATGCTGGCGTAGAAGTGCACCGTCCCGAAGCCCAGGAGCAGGGCGAAGATCAGGTTCTCCCGCCGGCTGCGTGGGGAGTCTCCGGTCCGCGAGAGGCGCTCGAGGAGCAGGAAGAAGAGCAGGACGTTCAGCGCCCCGAAGAAGACCGTGAACGACGTGTCGACGAACTGGTAGCCGAAGAGGGCGACGAAGGGCAGCATCGCCACCGCCGGGAAGGGCGGGAAGGAGACGTAGAAGCGATCGCCCTTGCGGGCCCAGTCCTCCTGGTCCGGCGGGTCGACCTCGAGGTGGAGCTGCCCGGCGAGCCAGGCCCGGCCCTGATAGATGAAGTGGGGGGCGGCGCTCTGCTTGAAGAAGCGGGGGCCGGAGAAGAGGGCCAACACCAGGTAGCAGGCGACGAAGAGGCCGAGCTCCAGCTGGTGGGCGCGCGCCCAGTCGCCGAGGCGCGAGAGGATCACAGGCGCCTCCCGGCGCCCGCGCCGATGGCCTGACGGCCGAGCTCGAAGGCCGTGAAGGCCCCGCCCCGCCGGATGCGCTCCCGGCTGCCGCGGAAGGTGCGGGTGAGGCAGAGCTCGTGCTCGCCCGGCCCGCTGACCGCGAAGCAGACCGTCCCCACCGGCTTCTCCTCGGTGCCTCCCTCCGGACCGGCGATGCCGGTGATGGCGAGGGCCAGATCGGCGCCGCCGACGCGGCGGGCGCCGCGGGCCATCTCGAGGGCCACCTCCTCGCTGACCGCCCCCTTCGCCTCGAGGGTGGCCGGTGAGACGCCGAGCACCCCGACCTTCGCCTCGTTGGCGTAGGTGACGGCCGAGAAGGTGAGGAAGCGGCTCGCCCCGGGCGCGTCGGTGAGGAGCTTGGCCGCGTAGCCTCCGGTGCAGCTCTCGGCGAGGGCGAGCTTCAGCCCCCGGGTGGCGAGGGCCTCTCCGAAGAAGGTGGGGAAGTCGAGCTCGCCCCGGGCGTAGACGAGCTCGCCGAGGGCCGCCTCCAGCCGGGCGGCGGCCTCCTCCACCTGGCGGGCGCCCTCCTCGCGCTCGGCGCCGATCGGCGAGAGGAGGCGCAGGAGGATCTCGGGGAAGGCGACCTGGTAGCCCAGCTCCACGCCCGCGGGCAGCTCGATGGCCCGGACGAGGTCCGCCAGGCGCGACTCGCTGCGGCCGAAGGTGCGCAGCTGCAGGGCCGAGCGGGCGCTCCCGGCCGGCAGGCGAGGCGGGACCTCGCGCTCGAAGAGGGGCTGCAGCTCCCGGGGAGGGCCCGGGAAGAAGAGGGCCTCGCAGGCGCCGATCGTGAGGGCGAAGGCGGGGGCGGTGCCGTGGTGGTTTCGCAGCACCGCGCTGCCGGCCGGGAGATCGGCCTGCCCCAGCTGGCGCTCGGTGACGGCCAGGCCGTAGCCGCTGACCACCTCCGTGACCTGGGCGGCGGCCTCGGCGTTGCGCTCGAGGGCGACCCCGGCGGCGAGGGCGGCGGCCTCGGCGGTGAGATCGTCCTCGGTGGGTCCCAGGCCGCCGGTGCAGAGGATCAGATCGCAGCGGGCGGCGGTCCGCCGCAGGACCTCGGCGACGGCCTCGAGCTCGTCGGCGACCGTGTGCATGGCCTCGACCCGCGCGCCGAGGGCGTAGAGGCGCTCGGCCATCCAGGCGCTGTTGGTGTCGACGATGGCGCCCGAGAGCAGCTCATTGCCGATGCTGAGAATCTCCACCCGCATCGTGAGGCGCCCGGTTCTACAGCGCGTTGGCGATCCACGCCATGGCGTGGAGCAGCGCGCAGGCGAAGAGGCCGGCCACCACGTCGTCCATCGTCACGCCGAAGCCATTCTTCACCTTCTTGTCGAAGTAGGAGGCCGGCCAGGGCTTGACGATGTCGAAGAGGCGGAAGGCGAAGAAGCCGGCCACCGCCCAGCGCCAGTCGTGGGGGGCCAGGGTCATGGTCCAGAAGAGGCCGGCCACCTCGTCGATGACGATCTCCCCGGCGTCGGTCTTGCCGAAGAGGGGCCCGGCCTTGTGGGCCGCCAGGGTCGAGATCCCGGTGGTCACCACCGAGAGGGCCAGCCACCCCCACCCCCCGAGGAGGGGGAAGGCGAACCACCAGATGACGACGGCCGGCAGGGTTCCGACCGTGCCCGAGGCGAAGGGGGAGTAGCCGAAGCCGCCGAAGCTCGCCAGGGCCTTCCAGGGGAGGCCGCCCGGCTGGTGGACGCCCCGCTCGGGGAAGCCGAAGCGTCCCTCGCCCATCAGGAGTAGACCTCTTCGTCCTCCTCGGCCGGGAGGAGATCTTCCTCGTCCTCCTCGGCCGACTCGTCCTCTCCCCTGCGGCGCAGGGCCTTGCTCTGCCGGTAGAGCTCCTCGACCAGCCCCAGGACCACGTAGGCGCCGACGTAGCCCACCAGGGCGAAGGAGGCGCGGGCCCGGGTCGCCACCATCACCCCGGCGGCGAGGATCAGGAGGAAGACCAGGGCGCTCTTGCGGGAGAAGCCCACGTCCTTGAAGGTGCGGAAGCGGACGTTGCTGACCATCAAGAGGCCGAGGCCCACGACCAGCAGCCCCACCCAGTAGTGGTGGATCACCGCCCGGCCGAAGTGCTTGTGGTGGGCGATGACCAGGCTGATCAGCATGGCCGCCGCCACCGGGATGGGCAGGCCGACGAAGAAGGCGCTCGGGGCGTGGTGGGGTCCCTCGCGAGAGGCCAGCACGTTGAAGCGGGCCAGGCGCAGGGCGCCGCAGGCCGGGAAGATGAAAGCCAGCAGCACGCCGGTCGTACCCAGGGGAGCGAGGCCCCACTTGTAGGCGAGCAGGCCGGGGGCGACGCCGAAGCTGACCACGTCGGCCAGGGAGTCGAGGTGCATCCCGAACTCGCTCTGGGTCCGGGTCAGGCGGGCGACCCGCCCGTCGAAGGCGTCGAAGAAGGTGGCGAAGAAGATGAGCAGGGCGGCCCGGTAGAGCTGCTCCCCGCTGGCCTCTCCCACGCAGAGGGTGATCGCGTAGAACCCGCAGAAGATGGACGAGACCGTGAAGAGGTTCGGCAGGACGAAGAGGAGCTTGCGAAGCTCGATGCGGGGTCGAGGTGCCATCGGTCCTTGGGATCTGAGGAGTCTTGCTCTCTTAGCACGATATGCGCCGAAAAGACGCCTGCGCTGGCCGCGCTCCACCCCGGCGGCCGCCCGTAGGCAGCTGGTGACGCATTGTGTCAGGATGGCGCCATGAGCGATGCCTGGCTCCCCGGCCTGCTGGCCCTCGGTCTCCTGGCGCTCGTGGGGCTGCTCGCGCTCTACCGGATCGCCGCCCGCTGGCGCCTGCACCTCTCCACCGAGGCCGACGAGCAGCTCTGGGTGAGGACCGCCGATGGCTGGCGGCTCTCCCTCTGGGGCTTCGCCCCCGATCCCGCGGCGCCCCGCCGGCACCTGCCGGTGGTGCTCTGCCACGGCCTGCAGGCCAACCGCTTCAACCTCGACTTCGTCCCCGGGCGGAGCCTGGCCCGGGCGCTGGCCGCGGCGGGCTTCGAGGTCTTCGTGGCCGAGCTGCGCGGCTCGGGCGGCTCCTCGCGCAGTGGAGACGGCCCCCACGGCGGCTTCGATGCTCACCTGCGCCAGGATCTGCCGGCCATCCTGGATCGGGTGGCGGCCCGGACCGGCCGGGATCGCTGCCTCTGGGTCGGGCACTCCATGGGCGGGATGCTGGCCTACGCCGCCAGCGGCCGCCCCGAGGGCGAGCGCCTGGCCGGCTTCGTGGCCGTGGGCTCCCCGGCGACTTTCCGGCACCACGCGCCCTTCTTCCGCCGCCTGCCCGGCCTGGCCCTCACCCTCTTCCCCCGGGGCATCCGCCTGCGGCGCCTGCTGGGCTGGCTGGCGCCCCTCTCGGGGTGGCTGGGCGCCTGGCCGGCCAGCGACACCATCAACGCCCGCAACATGGAGGGCTGGGCCATCCGCCGGGTCGTCTACAACCTGGTGGGCGATCTCCCGGCCGATCACCTGCGGACCTTCGAGGTCTGGATCCGGGAGGGCGCCTTCCGCTCCCTCCTCGACGGGGAGGACTTCCTGGAGAGCCTCGGGCGCAGCCGGATCCCGGCCCTGCTCCTGGCCGGCGCCGGGGATCGCCTGGTGCCGATCCCCGCGGTCGAGGCCGCCGCCGAGGTGCTCGGGGAGCGGGCGGAGCTGCGGATCCTCGGTCAGGAGACCGGCTACGCCGCGGACTACGGCCACGGGGACATCCTCCTGGGGACCAGCGCGCCGGCCGAGGTCTACCCCCTGATCCGGGAGTGGCTGGTGGCCCGGGACGCGCAGCTGGCCCGCCCGCCCGCCTCCGGAGTCGAGCGACCGACCGCCGGGGCCTGATCTTCAAGGGCAGGAAGCGGCGGACCCCCGCCCGGCTTGATAGGATGGGTGGGCTTTCGACGGGGTCCTCGTCCGGGGACCACCGCCTGAAGGAGGGGTCCATCGTCGTGAACAATCCAAACGCGCTCCTTCGAGGCGGGTCGCTGCTGGCGGCCCTCGCCCTCCTCTTCACCCTGCAGCTCACCGGCTGCGGGCGGACGCGGCCCGAGGTCTGCGAGGCCCACGCCGACTGCGGGCCCGGCCTCGAGTGCATCGGCGGCCGCTGCCACGCGGCGGGGCTGGTGGACTGCCAGGGGGACACCGACTGCCCGGGCGACGAGCTCTGCGAAGAGGGCCGCTGCGTGCGGCCGCCGCCCTGCGCGAGCGACGCCGACTGCGCGACGGGCGAGCGCTGCGAGAGCGGGCAGTGCGTGCCGATCCCGATCTGCCAGAGCGACGCCGACTGCGAGCCCGGAGAGTTCTGTGACGGGGGCGAGTGCGTGCCCTTCTGTCTCTGCGCCTCGGACGCCGACTGCCCCGAGGGCCTCGTCTGCCAGGAGTGCGCCTGCTGGCCGGCCGATCCCTGCGGCGGCTGCCCGCCGGGGACGGTCTGCGACGAGGCGAGCCTCCAGTGCCTGCCCCAGGAGTGCCCCTTCATCCCCTGCCCCGAGGGGGAGGTCTGCCAGAACGGGCTGTGCATCGCCGGCTGCGTCACCGACGCCGACTGCCCCTGCGATCCCTCCGGGGACTGCCAGGTCTGCGTGGGCGGGGTCTGCGAGGCGCCACCCGAGTGCCGGGTCGACGGTGACTGCCCGGTGGGCGAGCGCTGCGACCGGGGCCTCTGCGTGCGGGTGCCCTGCACCTCCGACGCCGAGTGCGATCCGGGCAGCGTCTGCGAGAACGGCGCCTGCGTGCCCGCCCCGAACTGCGTGCGCGATCGGGACTGCCCGGCCGGGCAGATCTGCGAGTTCGGCCAGTGCCAGCCCACTGTCTGCCAGAGCGACGACGAGTGTCAGGCCGGCTTCGTCTGCGTCGGGGGGCGCTGCGAGCCCCCCACCGTCTGCATCGACGATCGGGACTGCGCCCCGATGGGGATGATCTGCGTGGACGGCGCCTGCGAGGTGCCCGGGGGCTGCGTCACCGATCGGGACTGCCCCCCCGACCGGGTCTGCCGCGCCGGCCGCTGCGAGCTGCCCCAGGGCGAGTGCCGGGTGGACGGCGACTGCCCGGTGGGGCTGATCTGCGAGGGCGGCCTGTGCACGGTGCCGCCCGAGTGCAGCACCGACACCGACTGCGGGCCGGGCTTCCTCTGCGAGTTCGGCCGCTGCCTCTGGGTCGGCTGCACCGACGGCACGACCTGCCCCCCCGGCGAGGTCTGCGATCCGGCCACCGGCGCCTGCGTCGCCTCCTGCCAGGGCGTGGTCTGCCCGCCCGGCTTCAGCTGCGAGCCCTCCTCCGGGGGCTGCGTCCTCACCGACATCTGCGCGGCGCTGCAGTGCCCGCCCGACACCTTCTGCGATCCCGCGGCGGCCGCCTGCATCCCGGTCGATCTCTGCCAGGGCGTGGTCTGTCCGCCGAACGAGGTCTGCGATCCGGCCAGCGGCCGCTGCCTCTCCACCGACGTCTGCGACGGCGTCGTCTGTGGGCCGGACGAGGAGTGCCGCAACGGCGTCTGCCTCCTCATCTCCTGCGCCAACGGCCGCACCTGCCCGCCGGGGACGATCTGTGACGCGCCCTCCGGGGCCTGCATCCCGCACGATCCCTGCGACGGCATCAGCTGCCCCAACGGCTACGCCTGCGACGCCGGCCGCTGCGTGCCGGTGACCTGCAACACCTCGAGCGACTGCCCTGGCGGCTACCACTGCGAGGGCGGCGCCTGCGTGGCCGACGAGTGCGTGCGCCACCGGGACTGCCCGCCGCTGAACGAGTGCCAGGGCGGCCGCTGCGTCTACGTGGGCTGCAGCACCGACGCCGACTGCCCGGCGGGCGAGACCTGCAATGCCTTCGGCGTCTGCACCGCGCCCTCCGGCTGCATCCGGGACAGCGAGTGCCCGAGCCAGCACGTCTGTCAGAACGGGGTCTGCATCCCCGAGCCGGGCTGCAGCACCGACGCCGAGTGCGGCGCCGGTGAGATCTGCGAGTTCGGCTACTGCCAGCCGGCGGCCTGCGCCCGCGACGCCGACTGCGATCCCAACTGGACCTGCGTCTCCCGGCGCTGCGTGCCGCCGATCCCCTGCAACGACGACGGGGACTGCTCGGTGCTCGGCCAGGGGCTGGTCTGCATCGACGGCGCCTGCATGATGCCCGGCGGCTGCACCAGCAGCGCGGACTGCGGGCCCTTCGAGTCCTGCCTGGCCGGGGTCTGCATCCCCGACATCCTGCCCACCGACTGCACCAACGACGGCGACTGCGGGCCCGGCGAGCGCTGCGAGCTGGGCTTCTGCATCCCCGCCGGCCAGTGCATCGTCGACAGCGACTGCCCGACGGGGCAGGTCTGCAACCTCCTCTTCTGTGTCCCCGATCCCAACACCTGCTCCCTCGACACCGACTGCGACCCCGGGGACATCTGCGAGAACGGCCAGTGCACGCCCGGCGAGTGTCAGTCCGACGCCGCCTGTCAGCCCGGCGAGAGCTGCCTCGGCTGGCGCTGCGTCCAGACCGGCTGCGTGGTCGACGCCGAGTGCGGCAACGGCGTTGCCTGTGACGGGGCCGAGCTCTGCCAGGGCGGGGTGTGCGTGGCGGGGTCGCCGCTGGCCTGCTCCGACGGAGAGATCTGCACGGTGGATCGCTGCACCGAGCCCAATGGGACCTGCGAGTTCAGCCCCCGGCGGGACGGGCTGGCCTGCGGTACGGATGGCACCTGCCAGGGCGGGCGGTGCGTCCCCAACGCCTGCAGCACCAACGCCGACTGCTCGGATGGCGACGCCTGCAACGGCGCCGAGCGCTGCACCTCGGGGACCTGCGTCTCCGGTGCTCCGATCGACTGCGACGACGGCAACGCCTGCACCACCGGCGTCTGCGATCCGGCCACCGGGGGCTGCGTCACCTCGAACCTGCCGGACGGGGCCCCCTGTGAGAACGGGCGGATCTGCATCGCCGGGATCTGCAGCTCCACCGGCTGCGTGGGCGACGCCGACTGCGACGACCAGGACCCCTGCAACGGCCTCGAGACCTGTCAGGCCAACCGCTGCGTCGCGGGGACGCCGCTCGTCTGTGCGGACACCAACCCCTGCACGCGGGACGTCTGCAACCCGAGCTTCGGCTGCCGCTACCCCCCGATCGGAGACGGCACCTCCTGCGGGCCGGGGATGGAGTGCATCGGGAGGGACTGCGTCCCCATGGGCTGCTCCTCGAACGGCGAGTGCGACGACGGCCTGGCCTGCAACGGCCAGGAGACCTGCGACGCCGCCGGCGTCTGTCGGCCCGGGACGCCGCTCTCCTGCCCGACCACCGATCCCTGCTCGCCCGGCGTCTGCGATGAGGCGATCAGCGGCTGCGGCGTCGGCCGCGAGCCCGACGGCACCCCCTGCGGACCGAACGGCGAGACCTGCTCCGGCGGGGTCTGCGCGGCCCCTGAGTGTCAGGTCGACCTCGACTGCAGCGACAACAACGCCTGCAACGGCTTCGAGTCCTGCAGCGCGGGCGCCTGCCTCCCGGGCACCGGCGCGAACTGCGACGACGGTAACCCCTGCACCACCGACGTCTGCCGGGCCACGGTGGGCGCCTGCAACCACACCAACCTGGCCGACGGCACGCCCTGCGGTGGCGGCAACCTCTGCCTCTCCGGCGCCTGCGTGCCGCCCTTCTGCACCTCCGACGCGGCCTGCAGCGACGGTCAGTTCTGCAACGGCCTCGAGAGCTGCGCCAACTTCCAGCAGACCTGCGAGCCCGGCACCCCGCCGAACTGCTCCCAGGTGGGGCCCTGCCGGATCGAGCAGTGCGACGAGGCGAACGATCGCTGCCAGTGGGTGAACCGCCCCGACGGCCGCAACTGCCCCGGCGGCGGCACCTGTCAGTCCGGCCAGTGCGTCATCCCGCCGGGCGAGTGCCGGGACGACGGGGACTGCCCGAACGGCGAGATCTGCAACCCCTTCACCGCCACCTGCGAGGCGCCGACGCCCGGCTGCCTCACCGACACCGACTGCTCCTTCCCCGAGCTCTGCATCGGCGGGCAGTGCACGACCATCCAGGGCTGCCAGCGCGCCGCCGACTGCCCCACCGGCACGGTCTGCTACCCCAGCGGCATCTGCTACCTCGCCCCCGAGTGCTTCTCGGACCTCGACTGCAACACCGGCTTCCGGTGTGAGAACTGGTCCTGCCAGCCGGTCAGCTGCAGCAGCGACAGCGACTGCAGCACCGACTGGGTCTGCCGCGCCTCGCGCTGCCTGCCGCCGGCCTACTGCAGCACCGACGCCGAATGCCCGCTCAACGGGCTGCAGTGCATCAACTACACCTGCCAGAACCCCGGCGGCTGTCAGTCCGACGCCGAGTGCCCCAGCAACCAGTACTGCCTCTGGGGGGCCTGCTACTTCCTGCCGCCGCAGGAGTGCACCTTCGACGTCGACTGCCCGGCGGGGGAGGCCTGTCAGTTCGGGTACTGTCAGCAGGCGCCGTAGGCGCTGGCTGCGAGCTGTGAGCTACGAGCTGTGAGCTGTGGCCTCGAACAACACGGGCTCCTGCCCCTTCGCCCTGTTGCTCGCAGCTCGCAGCTCATGGCCGGGGCTCCGCCCGCAGCCCGGAGATCAGCGCCGCGAGGTCTCCCGGCAGCGGCGCTTCGACCTCCAGCCGCTCCCCGCTCACCGGATGCGGCAGCGCGATCGACGCGGCGTGGAGCGCGTGGCGCGGCAGGCGCAGCGCCGCGAGGTCCTCCTCGCTCAGGGCGTCGTCCAGGAAGCGCAGGAAGCGCTGCTCGTCGGCGCCGTAGATCTTGTCTCCGACCAGAGGCAGGCCCCGGTGGTGGAGGTGGGCCCGGATCTGGTGCTGCCGCCCGGTCTCCAGCGCGCACTCCAGGAGGGCGAGGGGCCGCCCCGCGTCGTCTCGGTAGCGCTCGCGCAGGGTGAAGCGGGTGCGCGCCTCGGCCCCGCCGGGGTGGCCGGGGGGCACGACGCTCATCCGGATCCGCACCGCGTGCTCCCCGATGAGGGCCAGGGGGGCGTCGACGGTGAAGCGCTCCTCCTCGGGCCAGCCCTCGCAGAGGGCTAGGTAGCGCTTCTCGACCTCGCCATGGTCGGCGAAGAGGGCCTTCAGCCGCCGGGTGACCTCCGGGCGGCGGCCGCAGAGGAGCACCCCGCTGGTCTCCCGATCGAGGCGGTGGGCCGGATCCGGGCGCAGGCCCTCGGCGTCCCGGTGCTCCCGGCCCAGGATCGAGGTGAGGGTGTGCTCGAAGTAGCGGGCGGTGGGGTGGACCGGGAGCCCCGCCGGCTTGTCCACCGCCAGCACCGCGCCGTCGTCGAAGAGGATCCCGAGGTGCTCGGGCAGGCCCTCGGGCTCCGGGACCTCCTCCTTGAGGAGCCAGAAGCGCAGCCCCGGCCAGACCCGGGTGGAGGCCTTCAGGGCGCGAGGCTCCTCGTGGACCAGCCGCTCCCGGATCAGCTGCTGCACCCGCGACCGGCTGGCGCGGCCCAGCTTCTCCTGCAGATAGCGGTCGAGGCGCCACCCGGCGTAGTTCACCTCGACCTCGAAGGGGATCCTGACCTCGGCCACGGGGCACAGACTGCCACGAAGGGGCGCTCCTTTGCCCCCTCGACGGCTCCTCCGGGCCTGGAACGGGTCTCCGGCCCCCGGTATGCTCGCCTGCTATGAGCAGATTCGGCCGTCTCGTGGCGATCGCCGCGGTCTCGATCTTCTCTGCGCCGGGGGTCCTCCAGGCGCAGGAGGGCAAGACCTTCGTGGTCCTCGATCTCTCCGCGCCGCCGGTGCTGCGCAACCTCGGGCGGGTGGTGGCGATGACGGTCGCCAAGGAGGCGGAGGAGCTCGGCGCGAAGAGTATCGACGCGCGGGCCCTGGCCAAGGACGTCGGCAAGGCGAAGGTCGACGCGGCGGCCTCCTGCGGGATCGACGCCGACTGCCTGGGGGTCCAGCTCGCCGGGGTGAAGGCCGACCGGGTGATCGCCGGCACCTTCAACAAGACGGCCACCCACTACCAGGTGCGGCTGGTCCACGTGGATCTGGCCACCCGCCAGGCCGTCAGCCGGATGGAGCGGGACATCCTCATCGCCTCCCGGGCCCTGCAGAGCGAGGTGGAGGCCGGGATCCCGGACCTCCTCAAGGGGGAGCCGGCGAAGATGGGCCTGCTGGTCGTCGTCAGCGAGGTCCCCGAGGCCACGGTGAGCATCGACGGCAAGGTGCGGGGGAGGACCCCCGAGGCCCGCATCCCGGTGCAGCCCGGCAAGCACCGCATCCTGGTCGAGCGGGAGAACTACCTCTCCCTGGATCGCTTCGTGGATGTCGCGGACGAGGGGGAGACCCGCTTCGAGGCCGACCTCTTCCTCATCCCCGGTCGGGAGGCCCCCACGGTGGTGGCCGCGCCCACCCCCGCCCCGGAGGGCGAGGCGCAGGGGCCCAAGACGGTGCTGCGCGTCCCGCTGGTCACCTGGATCGCCGGGGGGGCGGCCCTCGCCCTGGCCGGCGGCGGCATGGCCTACGGGATCCGGGCCCAGGGCATCGAGAACGAGGCCGTCGCCCTCAACTCCGGCGACACGGTGCTGGCCATCACCCGCCAGCGGGCCCTGGCCGGCAAGCGCTCGGCCACGATGGCCAACGTCTTCTACGGCGCGGCGGGCGCCGGCGCGGTCACCGCCGTCGTGCTCACCGCCCTCCTCGGTCGCACCCAGACGGACGACGGGGCCGCCCCCGAGGCGCCCGGCGCCGTCACTCTCGTGCCGCTCCGGGACGGCGCGCTCCTCAGTGTCGGAGGGCGATTCTAGATGCGACTCGGAACCCTGCTCCTCGTCTCCCTCTTCGTGGTGGGCCTCGGCTGCACCTACGGCGTCGACACCGAGGGCTCGGAGTTCACCTGCGTCACCGATGAGGACTGCGGTGAGGGCTGGGAGTGCTTCGAGACCGATCCGGGTCGCCGGGTCTGTCATCTCGAGGGTGAGTGCACGATCGAGACCTGCAACGAGCAGGACGACGACTGCGACGGCCGCACCGACGACGGCTTCGACCTCGACACCGACGACGCGAACTGCGGCGCCTGCGGGCAGGCCTGCGCGGCGGGCTCCGCCTGCGTCGGCGGTGCCTGTCACGAGCTCGCCACCGACTGCGCGGACGGCGTGGACGACGACGGCGACGGCGCCACCGACTGCGCCGACGACGACTGCGACGCCGCGAGCTGCGGCGACCACGGCGTGATCTGCGCCGGCCTGGTCTGCGCCTGCCCCGGCGGGGAGGCCACCGAGCAGACCTGCGGGGACGGCGAGGACAACGACTGCGACGGCATGACGGACTGCGCCGACACGGACTGCCTCGATCGCAGCTGCGGCAGCCACGGCGTGCTCTGCGCCGCCGGCGGCGCCTGCGAGTGTCCCTTCGGCGAGGCGACCGAGGTCTCTTGCGGTGACACCACCGACAACGACTGCGACGGCCTGCCCGACTGCGCCGACGCCGACTGCGATCAGCAGGCCTGCGGCGCCAACGGCCTCCTCTGCCTGGCCGTGGACAGCTGCGCCTGCCCGCTCGGCAGCGCCCCGGAGACCTCCTGCGCCGACGGCGTGGACGACGACTGCGACGGCGCGACGGATTGCGAGGACGTGGACTGCCTGGGCCTCTCCTGCGGCGCCAACGGCGTGACCTGTGATGCGGCCGGCGCCTGCAGCTGCCCGCAGGCCGGCCCCGAGGCCACCTGCGGCGACGCCTTCGACGACGACTGCGACGGCATGACGGACTGCGCCGACGCCGACTGCCAGGGCCTCTCCTGCGCGGCGGACCTCGTCTGCGGCGCGAGCGCCTGTGACGTCGAGGCCACCTGCGACGACACCGTCGACAACGACGGGGACGGCGCCACCGACTGCGACGACGCGGACTGCCAGGGGCTCTCCTGCGCACCGGGGCTCACCTGCTCGGCCACCGGCTGCGACGCCGAGTCCGGCTGCCTCGACGCGGTGGACAACGACGGGGACGGCGCCACCGACTGCGCCGATCCCGACTGCTGTGGGGCCAGCCACTGCCGCGGCGTCGCCTGCTCGGCCACCGCCGCCTGCTCGGCCACCGGCTGTGATGGCGAGCTGCTCTGCGGAGACGGCGTCGATGACGACGCCGATGGCGCCACCGACTGCGTGGACGCCGACTGCAACGGGCGGCCGGGCCCCGCGGGGAGCCTCTGCTCCGGCGGCGCCGCGCACGAGCTGGACTGCGCCGACGGGGTCGACGACGACGGGGACGGCGCGACCGATTGTGCCGATCCCGACTGCCTCGCTTCCGACTGCGCGGCGGGCCTCCGCTGCAGCGCGACGGGCTGCAACGTCGAGAGCAACTGCTCCGACGGGCTGGACAACGACGGCGACGCGGCGAGCGGTGGCGGCATCGACTGCACCGACCCCGACTGCGTGGGGGAGCTCTGTCAGCTCGGCGCCCAGGTCGCGGCCTGTGGCAGCTTCGGGGCCTGCGACGTCGAGGCGGAGTGCGGCAACGGCGCGGACGACGACGGGGACACCCTCACCGACTGCGACGATCCCGACTGCCTCGGCGCCACCTGCGGCCTGGGCATGGCCTGCATCACCGGCGGCTGCTCCGACGAGGTCGAGTGCGACAACGGGATCGACGAGGACGGTGACGGCGCGACCGACTGCGCCGAGCTCATCTCCTGCGTCGGGAAGGTCTGCGCCGCGGGCGTGGCCTGCGACAACGCCGGCGCCTGCGCGCGGGAGATCGAGTGCGGCAACGGCTACGACGACGACGGCGATCTCGAGACGGACTGCGCCGATCTCGACTGCGCCGGCGCGGGCTGCGGGCTGGGTTGTACCTGCATCGGCGGCTTCGCCCTCGAGCAGGACTGCGCCGACGGCGCGGACAACGATCACGACGGCGCGACCGACGCGGCGGACAGCGACTGCCCCTGAACGGGGAGCGCGGAAGGAGGATTGGCGGGATGAATCATCGAGTGAGGCTCTTCGTCACACTGGCGTGCATCGGAAGTGGTGGCCTGAGCGCGGGCTGCCGGGGGACCCTCTACCGGCAGACGGGCAAGGTCATGTCCGGCTACACGGTGGAGCACATGGTGCCTGCGCTGATGAGCGACGACGACGTGGGGATGGCCTGCGAGACCGGGGTCTCGATGGGGGGCTTCCTGATGTCCTTCGAGCGGGTCACCGACGTCCCCGAGCAGGCGGGCTCGGTCACCATGCTCTCGGCGGCGATGTGCGCCGAGGCCGAGGCCTGGGAGGCCGAGCTCCGCGGCCTGCGGGCCCTCCACGAGGGGAGGGCGACCGCCGCCCAGGACGCCCGGATCGCCGAGAAGCGGGCCCACTCCCTGGCGGCCCGCCGCTTCCTGCGGGCCTTCGAGCTCTCCGAGGCGGCCTTCGGTGAGGTCGGCGGGGCCTGCCCCAAGCTCGACGAGGGTGAGGGCGCCTTCTACCTCCTGGGGCTCTCCGCCGGCCTGCTGGCCCTGATCCACGACCGCGCGGCCGAGGGCGAGGCGGGCGTCCCGATGGACATCCCGGCCAAGGTGATCCGGGCGGCCGACTGCATCGAGGACGCGAAGTGGTGGGGCGCCCCGGGCGCGTTGAAGGCGGCGCTCTGGACCTCGGTCCCCGGCTCGGCCCCCGAGGGGACCGACCCCTGGGCCGCCCTCGACACCGCCGCGGCCACCGGTGAGATCGCCGGGGTCCGCCTGGCCCGGGCCTTCCAGGTGCAGGCCGCCGGCGCGACCGGGAGGGACGACCTGCTCCGGACGAAGGTCACCGCCCACGCGGCCTCGCTCGTCGAGCAGCCCTCGAATCCGGAGTGGAAGCTCCTGGACCGCTACGCGACCCACCTCATCCTGCACGAATCCGATAGGATCTGGACCAAGAACAGCGGCCACCGCACGCCTCTGGGAGCCCTCGGTGAGTTCCCTGGCGCGTCCGAAGAGCCCGTCGACGACTCCCTTCTCGAGGGCCTGGAGGACGAATGAACATTCGCAAGATCACCCTGCTCACCTCGCTGCTCACCCTCCTCGCCCTGCTGGCCCCGGCGGCCGCGACGGCCGGGGACGCTCCGGCGAAGAAGAAGCTGAAGCTCTGCATCTATGATCCCAGCGGGGCCGTGGGTGACGCCTACAACATGGCCAAGGACTACCGGGCCGCGGCCGCCGCCTGGGGTGCCGAGCTCGAGCTCTCCCCCTACACCGACGAGCGCACCGCCAGCGAGGACTTCAAGGCCGGCAAGTGCGACCTCGCGCTGCTCACCGGCGTCCGCTCGCGGCACTTCAACCGCTTCGCCGGCACGGTCGAGGCGCTCGGCGCCCTCAAGAGCTACGATCAGCTCCACTCGGTCCTCAAGCTCCTGGCCAGCCCCAAGGCTGGCAAGAAGATGCAGAGCGGTAACTACGAGGTCATCGCCATCTTCCCGGCCGGCGCGGTCTACCTGATGCTCCGGGATCGCAACCTGCGCAACGTGAAGGACCTGGCGGGCAAGCGCATCGCCACCCTCGACTTCGACGAGGCCGCCATCTCCCTGGTCGATCGGGCCGGCGCCTCGATGGTGCCCGCCGACGTGGGCACCTTCGCCGGGATGTTCAACAACGGCGGCGTCGACGTGGCCTACGCGCCGGCGGCGGCGGTGGAGCCCCTCGAGCTGAAGAAGGGCCTGCTCCCCGACGGCGGCATGGCCCGCTACCCGCTCGCGCAGCTCACCCTGCAGATCCTCGCCCACCACGATCGCATCGACGAGGCCTTCGGAAACGCCTCCCGCAAGTGGGCGGCTGACAACTTCAGGACGACCCTGAAGGTGGTCGAGCGGGCCGAGAAGGCCATCCCCGCGAAGCTCTGGATCGAGATCTCGCCGGAGGAGGAGGCGATGTACGACGACCTCTTCCGCAATGTCCGCCTCGACATGCGCGAGAAGGACGTCTTCGATGGCACCATGCTGCGGCTGATGCGCCGGGTGCGCTGCCAGGCCAATCCCAAGCGCGCGGAGTGCGCCGAGAAGCGGGAGTAGAACCACTTGAGCACGGATACGGGACGGGGAGGAAAGGCGCGAGCCTGGCTCTCGACTCTGCCAGTGGTCATCCTCCTCGGGGCGACCATCCTGCATGGCCTCGGCGAGGGGGTGCACGCGCGCGTCCTCCAGATGGGGGAGGGGATCTGGCCCGGCTACGCCGAGCTGCGCTCCGACCCCGAGCGGCCGCCCTGTGATCCCGAGGGTGGGGCCGCCGCCGCCTCGGCGGGCGGCGAGGAGGAGGGCGCCGGGGCTGACGCCGAGGCAGAAGCTGAGGCTGACGCTGCCGAGGAGGGAGAGGGCGGCGACGACTTCCTCGATGACCTCCTCGGGGACGAGGACGAGGGCGACGAGGAGGCCGCCGCGGCCGCCGCGGCCGCCGCCGCCACCAAGTGCAAGCAGGAGCACGATCGGTACGAGATCCTCATCTCCCGCATCACCCCGGGGCTGAGGGCCTTCCGGGGCTTCGAGGGGGCCATCGCGGCCTTCGTCCACACCGGGGTCTCCTACCTGCGGCACATGCTGGTGCTGCTGCTCCTCTTCTGCGCCGTCACCGCCAGCGCCCTGCGGGCGCACATCGCCCTGCGGCCGGCGCAGACCCGCCTCGACCTCTGGGCCTCCGAGGGCGCGATGGCCGCCGCCGGGCTGGCGCTGACCGTCTCCAGCTACTTCAAGTGGCAGGTCGAGGTCGACTCGGGACTGGCCCCTCGCAACGCTGGCCTGCCGATCCTCTGGATGATCGGCTTCGCCGTGATGACCGGCGTGGCGGTCTACCACCTGGTTCGGCCGCCCGAGGGGCTCTCGGAGGGCGGCTCGAAGGTGAAGGCCTTCCTCGCCGTCCCCCTCTTCGCGGTGATGGCGCTGATCGGCTCCTTCCACTTCTTCGTGCTGGAGAGCTACCCGGCGGGGCTGGCGAACTACCTGCAGAAGCTGACCGAGCACGCCCTGCTCTACATCCACGTGGGGCTCTACGTCTGGGCCGGCATGCTGCTGAAGCGCACGCGCATCGCGGCGCTCTCCTTCGACCTGGTGCGGCCCTGGAAGCTGACCCCCGAGCTGCTGGCCTTCGTGGTGGTCGCCGCCGCGGCCATCCCCACCGCCTACAGCGGCGCCTCCGGCATCTTCGTCATCGCGGCGGGCGGAGTGATCTACACCGAGCTAACCCGGGCGGGCGCCCGGAAGCAGCTGGCCCTCGCCGCCACGGCCATGTCCGGCAGCCTCGGCGTGGTCCTCTCCCCCTGCCTGCTGGTCGTGATCGTCGCCTCCCTGAACAAGCAGGTGACCACGACCCAGCTCTACGGCTGGGGCTGGAAGGTCTTCCTCCTCACCGCGACCCTCTTCCTCTTCGCCAGCCTGATCGTCGGTCGGAAGCTCCCCAAGATCGCCGCGCCCGGCGAGGCCTTCAAGGGGAGCCTGGCCGCGATGCGCCCCCTCCTGCCCTACATCGGGATCCTCCTGGGGCTGCTCCTGGCCTACGGCCTCGGCCTGGGCCTGACCCTCAACGAGCACACGGCGCCGGCGATGCTGCCGGTGATCCTCCTGGTCATCCTGGCCTACGACCGCCGCAAGGCGAAGAAGGAGGTCCGGGAGGACGAGAGCACCGACGAGGAAGATGCGAAGGCCGAGGGCTACCGCCGGGCGATCTTCGACGGCACCAGCGAGACCACCGGCCACATCGGGGCCCTGCTGATGCTGATGGGCCTCTCGGTGGTGCTCGGCGGCGTGATCGAGCGGGGAGACCTGATGGCGATGGTGCCCTCGGACTTCGGCTCGCCCCTGGTCGCCATGACCGTGCTGGTCATCCTCCTGGTCTTCATCGGCATGGTGATGGACCCCTACGGCGCCGTGATCCTGGTGACCGTCGCCTTGGCGGGCATCGCCGACCAGAGCGGCATCGACCCGGTGCACTTCTGGATGGTGGTGCTGGTGGCCTTCGAGCTGGGCTACCTCTCACCACCGGTGGCGCTCAACCACCTGCTGACCCGGCAGGTGGTCGGGATCGACCTGGACGAGGTGCACGCCGAGGCCGAGGCCGCCGGCATGGGCTTCTGGGGCCGGCACGAGCGGATCCTGCTGCCGATGTCGGTCATGGCGACCGCGCTGCTGATCGTCGCCTACCTGCCTCTCTTCTGGTAGGCGCTCAGGTGCTCCGCCAGGGCCCGGTCGTCCTTGCGGGTGTGGGCCACGAACCAGTCGCGTAGCAGGAAGAAGGTCTCGGCGATGGCCGAGGCATCGGAGTGCGTGGCAGCCCGCCGCAGGTCCTCGAGGCGATCGAGGTAGGTGCGGTGCTCGTCGAGGTGGAGGCCGATCTGGGAGTAAGCCGCCTCGGCCATCAGCTTGGCCTCGGTGGAGAAGTGGGTCCGCAGCTGATCCAGCACCTTCCCCAGGGCGGCGTCGAAGCGCTCCGGGGTCCCGCCGGAGAGGACGAGCTCGTGCAGCTCGTTGAACGCCGCGCCGAGCGCCTCGTGCTGGGCGTCGATCTCCTCGTGTCCGAGGCGATCCTCTTCGGTCCATTTGACGAGCGGCATGTCAGTCTCCAGTCATCCCCGAGATCGGGTGAGTGCGTCGTGATAGTAGGGGAGCCCGGGTTGGCCACCGTGCTGACCGTTCGAGATCACCATAGCAGGTCCGTCCCGGGGTTCGCTCGACGAAGGGTGGAGGGCGGAATGCCTTGCCTCGACCTCGAAAAGGCGCTCAGTATCCCTGGTTCGACCGGGTTCGGATTCAAGCCAGAGGGGAGCCTCAATGCCCATTGCCAGCAAGGTGACCGATCTGATCGGGGGTACGCCCATGGTCCAGCTGCGGACCGGGGAGGGAGCCGGCGAGGTGGTCGCCAAGCTCGAGTTCACCAACCCCTGCTCCAGCGTGAAGGACCGCATCGCCCTCGCGATGATCGAGGCCGCGGAGGAGGCCGGCGCCATCAAGGAGGAGAGCATCCTCATCGAGCCGACCAGCGGCAACACGGGGATCGGCCTGGCCTGCGTCTGCGCCGCGAAGGGCTACCGGCTGGTGCTCACCATGCCCGAGACGATGAGCCAGGAGCGCCGCAAGCTGCTCTCGGCCCTCGGCGCCCAGCTGATCCTCACTCCGGGGCCGGGCGGGATGCGGGGCGCCATCGATCACGCCGTCGAGCTCTGCAAGAAGGACGAGCGCTACGTGCTCCTCCAGCAGTTCGAGAACGCCGCCAACCCCGAGGCCCACCGGCGGACCACGGCCGAGGAGATCTGGTCCGACTGCGAGTCCCGGGTCGACGTGCTGGTCGCCGGCGTCGGCACGGGCGGCACGATCACCGGCGTGGGGCAGGTGCTCAAGGCGCGCAACCCGGGGCTGAAGGTCGTGGCGGTCGAGCCCGACGACTCTCCGGTGCTCTCCGGCGGCGCTCCCGGACCCCACCCCATCCAGGGCATCGGCGCGGGCTTCGTGCCGGCCATCCTCGACCGGGAGATCATCGACGAGGTGGTGCGGGTGAAGGGCGAGGACGCGGTGTCCACTGCTCGCCGCCTGGCGCGGGAGGAGGGCATCCTCGTGGGCATCTCCTCGGGCGCCGCAGCCTGGGCCGCCCTCGAGCTCTCCCGCCGGCCCGAGCACGCCGGCCAGCGCATCGTGGTGATCCTGCCGGACACCGGTGAGCGCTACCTCTCGACCCCGCTCTTCGAGTTCGAGGGAGACTGAGGCGATGAGCGACAAGGGTGACGAGATCATCCTCGGACCGGTAGTGGACGCCCTCTGCTCCCTGGAGAACCGCCCGGCGAGCCGCCGGGGCGCGGCCCAGCGGCAGCTGCTCCCCTCGCGCGACGCCCTCATCGACATCCTCGGGTCGCTGCGCTCGGTCCTCTTCCCGGGCTACTTCTCGGACTGGGACCTCTCCCAGGAGAGCCTCCACTTCTACGTGGGCGCCACCCTCGACCGGGTCCTCCACGTCCTGCAGGAGCAGATCCGCCGGGGCCTCTGCTTCGCGATGGAGGAGCCCTGCGCGGAGAGCGGCGACGCCCAGGAGCGGGCCCACGAGATCACCCGCGAGTTCCTCCGGCGCCTGCCCGCGCTCCGGGAGCGCCTCGACACCGACGTGCAGGCGCACTACGACGGCGATCCGGCGGCGACGACCCGCGGAGAGATCGTCTACTCGTACCCCGGGCTGCGGGCGATCATGCACTACCGCCTGGCGCACGAGCTCCACGCGCTGGGCGTGCCGCTGATCCCCCGGATCATCACCGAGCACGCCCACGCCCTCACTGGCGTGGACATCCACCCGGGCGCGACGATCGGCGAGCGCTTCTTCATCGATCACGGCACGGGCGTCGTGATCGGGGAGACCAGCGTGATCGGGCGGAACGTGTGCATCTACCAGGGCGTCACCCTCGGGGCGAAGAGCTTCCCGAAGGACGAGAAGGGCAACCCGGTCAAGGGCATCCCCCGTCACCCGATCGTCGAGGACGGCGTGATCATCTACTCCGGGGCGACCATCCTCGGGCGGGTCACGATCGGGAAGGGCGCGGTGGTGGGCGGCAACGTCTGGCTCACCCGGGACGTGGCGCCGGGCACCATGGTGACCCAGGGGCAGAGCCGCCAGGTGGTCTTCGAGGGCGGCGGCGGGATCTGAGCTTCGGCCCTCAGGCCTTGCTGACCCGGTTCCCGCCGAAGGCGCGGGAGGTGCCCAGGGCGCTGCGCGCAGCCTCGTGGAGCCCGGCGGAGTCGAGGGCATCCTCGGGGAAGCCGGCGACCCCGATGCTGACCGTGATGATCCGGCCGCCGGCGCCCTGGAGGGAGCTGGCCACCGTGGCCCGGACCCGCTCGGCCTTCACCATGGCCCCCTCCTTCGGGGTGTCCGGCAGGAGCAGGGCGAAGCGGCACTCGCCGAGGCGCGCGGCGACGTCGCCGTCCCGGGAGTGGAGCACCTCTGGCTCGTCCCCGGCGAGGAAGCCCGCCAGCCGCAGGATCGACGCCTCGATCATGGCGCCGGCGAGCTCCTTGCGGTGGGTCTCGTACTCGTCGATGGAGAGGAGGATGAGGGAGAGCGTGCGCTCGTGCCGCACGGCCCGGGCGACCTCCTCGATCAGCCGCCCCTCGTAGTGGACCCCGCTGTAGAGGCCGGTGGTGAGGTCCCGCTCCGAGGCATCGAAGGCCGACTTGGCCTCGAGCCGCGCGTAGAGGAGGGCAGAGGCCACCTTGAGGTAGCCCTCCAGGAGCTCGTCGGTGATCGCCGGCTCGCTCGCGTCGCCATCCGCCCAGACGATCACGCCCAGCGGCATCCCCCCCTGGGTGAGGAGCCGGTGGCCGTCGAAGGGGCGGCCGAAGGCCTCCTCGAGCGCCTCTGGCTCGTCGGCCCGGGTGGCCGTGAGGTAGAGGATCCCCGGGGCGACCTCGGTGCCCGGCGCGGCCGAGGAGGAGAGGAGGGCCAGCTCGTCACCCTTCTCCTCGAGGTAGAGGTGCACCGAGCGCGGTCCGCGGAGGTCGCGGATCGACTCGGTCAGCTTGCGGCCGAGGGAGAAGAGATCGCTCTCCTCCGCCAGCGCGAGGATCTGCTCGAAGGTCCTCTCGACGGCCGTCTGTTCCTGACGCGTCACGCGTTCCCCTGGCCTCCTACCGCCAGGACGATCTTACCATGATGGTCGGCCGCCTCGAGGGCGGCGTAGCCCGCGTGGATCTCCTCGAGGGGGAGGACGCGATCGATCACCGGGGCCAGGGGGCCGCGGGCCGCGAGCTCGAGGCAGGTGGCGAGCTCGGAGCGCGTGCCCATCGTGGAGCCCAGCAGCTCGAGCTGCCGCGCGAAGAGCACCCGCAGGTCGATGCTGGCGGCGTGGCCGGTGGTGGCGCCGCAGGTGACCAGGCGGCCGCCGACCTTCAGGGCTCGCACCGAGATCGGCCAGGTGAGCTCCCCGGTGTGCTCGAAGACCACGTCGACCCCGCCCGGGGCGAGGGACTTCAGGCGGACCTTGAGATCCTCGGCCCGGTAGTTGATCACCTCGTCGGCCCCGAGGGCGGCCGCCCGCTCGGCCTTCTCGTCGCTGCTGGTCGAGGCGATGACCCGGGCACCCCGGTGGCGGGCGATCTGGATCGCGGCGCAGCCCACGCCGCTGGAGGCGCCGTGCACCAGCACCGTCTCGTCCCGGCGCAGGCGAGCCCGGGCGGTGAGCATGTGCCAGGCGGTGAGGGTGGCGACCCCCACCGCGGCGGCGACCTCGAAGTCCAGGCCCTCCGGCTTGCGCAGGAGGTTGCGGCGCGGCGCCACGAAGGCCTCGGCGGCGCAGCCGGGGCGGTGCTCGCCGAAGAGGTGGTACTCGCTGCAGAGGTTCTCGCGGCCGGCGATGCAGTCGATGCAGCGGCCGCAGAAGTGGCCGGCCGACAGCACCACCTCCTCGCCCGGGTCGAGGTCGGTCACGCCCTCGCCCACCGCGTCCACCACGCCGGCGGCGTCGGCGCCCACCACGTGGGGGAAGCCGAGCTCGAGGCCGCGCCAGCCCTTGCGGACCCAGACGTCGAGGTGGTTGAGGGCCACGGCCCGCGGCCGCACCCGCACCTCTCCGGGGCCCGGCTCGGGCAGGGGCAGGTCCTTCAGCTGGAGGACCTCCGGTCCTCCATGGCCGACGAGAGCTGCTGCACGGATCGTCATAGGCTTCTTCCTTCGCGGTGGACCCCGACCACCCGGCGCAGACATCCTGGCTCCGTCAGCGGGTCCCCGTCGACCCGCGTGAGATCGGCTCGCCGTCCGGGGGCGAGGAGCCCCCGGTCGCCCAGGCCCAGGCCCTCGGCGGCGCCCGAGGTGCAGCTCACGAGCGCGGCGTGGGGCGGCAGGCCCGCCTCGATCATCGCCTCGAGCTCCGCGGCGAGATCCCCGTGGCGGTTGAGCGGGGTGCCGGCGTCGGTCCCGGCCACGATCCGCACCCCCCGGGCGAGGGCGGCCGCAAAGCTCTTGCGGTGATCGTCCACCGCCCGGGCCATCTTCTCCACCACGAAGTCGGGGACGCCCCGGCCCCGGCCGGCGAGGATGCCCCGGGAGGCATTGAAGGTGGGGACCAGGGAGGCTCCCTTCCGCTCGAAGGCGTCGAGGCAGGCCTCGTCCAGCCAGATCCCGTGCTCGATGGTGGCGACCCCGGCCTCGAGGGCGGCGAGCACGCCGCCGGCCCCCTGGGCGTGGGCGGCCACCCGCACGCCCCTCTCGGTGGCGATGGCCAGGGCGGCGTGGAGATCCCGGTCCGGGAGCTGCTGCTTCCCGGGATCCACCCCCGGGGTCATCATCCCGCCGGTCACCGCCAGCTTCAGCCAGCGGGCGCCGGCCTCGATCTCCCGGCGGCCGGCCTCCCAGAAGCCCTCGGCCTCGGAGACCGCCCGGCCGACGAAGTCACCGTGGCCGCCGGTGATGCACAGGAGGTGCCCCGCGGGGATCACCTCCGGTCCCCGGCGCAGCCCGGCCGCGATCTCCCGGGCGAGGCGGATGGCCTCGCCCCCCGGGGCCCCCAGGTCGCGCACCGTCGTCACCCCGGCGTCCAGGTGGGCCTCCGCCGCCTCCACCGCCTGTCGCTGCCGCTCCTCCGGGCTGGCGGCGAGGATCTCCGAGCGGGGATCGAGGCCTCCGGAGAGGGTGAGGTGGACGTGGGCGTCGATCAGCCCCGGCATCAGGGTCCCGGGGCCCGACACCTCGGGGAGGCCGCGGGTCTTCAGCTCCGAGAGGGGGCCGAGGGCCTCGATCCGGCCGTCGTCTCCGACGATCAGCCCTGCATCCTCGAGGGGCTCGGGAGCGGCGCCATCCCAGATCCGGTCGGCGGTGAAGAGGGTCCCCATGGCTCGATCCGTACCACGCACCTGCCTGGATCCCCATCCCGTACACGTCCACGTACACGTACCCGGCTTCTCCCGGGTGCCCGGCGGCGCCGACCTCTGTCCCTGGAGAGGCCGCGTACGAGCACGTGTACGTGTACGTGGACGGTGCCTCCGGCAGGTTTCCGATTGACCCGCTCGATCCCGATCGAGTACTAGCGAGGATAACGAAGGCAACTCTTCGTCAGGAGCCAAGCTCGAGCATGACCCACCGCATGTACCAGAAGACCCCCGACCTCCTCTGGAACCGGTCCGTCGCCGGTCCGCAGGGGATCGTCGTGGCCCGCGGTGGAGTCTCTCGAGAGGAGCGCCAGCCCTAGCAAGTAGCTGACGAAGACAGTCTCGAGTCACCCACCGCGGGCGTCCCGAAAGGGACCCCGCGGTTTTTTTTGTCCCACCTCCAACCCGAAACGAACGTCATGTCGTCCCGTAGAGAAGCACTCCCCTGGAGCAACCACCCCACCCGAGAGCTGGCCCGGCTGGCCTGGCCGATCGCGGTGTCGATGGTCTCCTACGCCCTGATGACCCTGGCCGACACCTTCTTCGTGGCGCGCCTGGGGACCTCGGCCCTGGCCGGAGTGGGCTTCGGCGGCACCGCCGCCTTCTTCCTGCTCTGTTTCTCCTTCGGCCTCCTGCGGGGGGTGCAGATCCGCACCTCGGTGGCCGTCGGCGCCGGGCGCCGGGAGCAGGCGGGCTCCGTCCTCGACGCCGGGGTGCTCCTGGCGGGAGGGATGGGGGCGCTGACCCTGGGCCTGGGGCTGCTCCTGGCCGAGGTGGTGCCCTCGCTGATGGTCTCACAAGGGGCGGCCCTGCACGCCCGGGGCTACCTCCTGGTGCGCCTGCTCGCCGCGCCGCTGGTGCTGATCGCGGTGGCCCTGCGGCAGTCCCGCACCGGGCAGGGGGACGTGCACCACCCGATGGTGGCGGCCCTGCTGGCCAACGGCCTGAACATAGCCCTCGACGCGCTCTTCATCCTCGGCCTCGAGTGGGGTCCGGAGGGCGCGGCCTGGGCCAGCGATATCGCGGCTCTGGTGGAGGCCGCCTACCTCCTGCGGGTGGCGCTGCGCGCGGGCTGGCGTCCGGGCACCGCGCGCTGGCCGGTGGTGCGCGGGGTGCTCTCCCTGGGCGTGCCCACGGGCCTGCACTTCCTGCTGGAGATGGGCTCCTTCGCGGCGCTGACGGCCCTGCTGGCGCGGATGCCGGAGGTCGAGCTGGCGGCCCACCAGATCGCCCTGCAGGTCACCCACTTCTCCTTCCTGCCCGCCGCGGCGGTGGGGGAGGCGGCCTCGACCCTGGTGGGGCAGGCGGTGGGCGGCCACCGCGACGATCTGGTCCGTCCGCTGGCGCGCCGGGCGCTCCTGGGCGCCTCCCTCTACACCGGGGCCTGGACCCTGGGCTTCGCCTTCGGGGCGCCGCTGATCGTGAGCGTCTTCACCGGCGAGGCCGAGCTGGCCGGGGTCGCGGTGCGCCTGCTCTGGGTGGCGGCGGTCTTCCAGGTCTTCGACGGCGCCAACGTGGTCGGCCGCTCCGCCTTGCGGGGCACGGGCGACGTGCGGGTGCCGGCGGTGGTCGGCGTGGTCACGGCCTGGGTCCTGGTGCCTCCGCTGGCCTGGTGGCTGGGGCTGCACCTCGGCTTCGGAGCGCTCGGGGGCTGGCTGGGCCTCTGCGTCGAGCTGATCCTCGGGGCGGCGGTCTACTGGGCTCGCGTGGAGCGGGGAGGGTGGCTGGCGTCGGCGCGGCGGACGCGGGCCTCGGTCGCCGAGCGAGACCCGGGAGAGGCCGTGAACGTGAACGTGGACGTGTACGTGGACTTGGAAGGTGAGCCTCGCGAGGCCGCCTGAGCTGTCCGGTCCTCCCGTCCTCCTCTTCACGAGGAGGGCGGGAGGGCTTCCATTTTTTTCCGGCGTGCTGTCAAAAGGCGGCGATGACCCTGGCCTACATCCTCGGCGCGAGCTTCCTGGTGAGCGTGGGCGGGACCGGCGCGGCGGCGGCGATCCTGCTCTTCCCGGACGAGGCCCGCTGCCGGCTGACCCGGGTGCTGCTGGCCTTCGCGGTCGGGGTGCTCCTCTCGGCGGCCCTGCTCGGGCTGATCCCCCACGCGGTGGAGCAGGGCGGAGAGCTCGAGCCGCTCATGGTGGCCATGCTGGTCACCTTCGTCGTGCTGATCGGCATCGAGAAGGTGATCCTCTGGGGTCACTCCCATCCCGAGGAGGAGGGGCACCGCCAGCACCACCACGAGCACACCATGGGGCCGATGGTCCTCATCGCCGACGCCCTCCACAACCTGGTGGACGGCGTCGTCATCGCCGCCGCCTTCTCGGCCTCGACCTCGCTGGGGCTGGCCACGACCCTGGCCGTGGCGGCGCACGAGATACCCCACGAGGTCAGCGACTTCGCGGTGCTGATCCAGGCGGGCTACTCCCGCGGGAAGGCCCTCCTGGCCAACATGCTGGCCGCGGGTACGACCTTCATCGGGGCCCTGCTGGCCTACTTCGTCCTCGCCGGCGTGCAGGCGGTGCTGCCCTATGCCCTGGCGGTCTCGGCGGCGAGCTTCCTCTACATCGCCATCGCGGCCCTGGTGCCGGTGCTCCACAGCCGCACCGACCTGAAGAGCACCCTGATCCAGCTCGCCTCCATCGGCGCGGGGATCGGCCTCTCGGTGATGCTCCACGAGTGGCTCTAGGGGCTCCCTAGGCGCTCGGCGGCACGCAGGCCTTGTCGCTGCCCCCCTCGACCCGGGTGATGCTCGAGGAGCAGTTCGCCTCGTTGTCGGCCGAGCGGTTGGCGTTGCACTCCGACTTGTCGGTGCAGGTGCGGAAGCAGTAGTTCACGCTGTCGTCGTGGGTGACGCAGATCGAGGGCTCCGGGCAGTCCGCGTCGGCGGTGCAGCCCTGCAGTCCGCAGTAGCCGCCCTTGAAGCCGGTGAGGCAGGTGAGGCCCAGGTCGCCGTCGGGATCGCAGTCCGCGGTGGCGGTGCACTCCCCGGCGACGCCCAGGTCGTCGGCGTTGTTGCCGCAGCCGGGCAGCATGAGGAAAAGCGTAGCGATGACGGCGAGATAGAGGTGCTTCAAGGGTTCCCCTCCCGGGAGATGTCGGCCCCTCACGGGCCAGAGAGCGAGATCCACGGTAGACGCGCCTCCGCAGCCCGTCAACGGCGCTTCGCCGCTTGACTTCAGGTCCTTGGCGCGGGACTCGATCCTGACGCATGGCGTCGGAGGCTCCCCTCCCCGCCGCTTCGATCAACCGCCAAGACGAGGTTCGTGATGAACGATCGATTCGAGAAGATCGCGGTTCTGGGCGCAGGCGTGATGGGCAGTGGCATCGCCGCCCACCTGGCCGGCGCCGGCTGCAAGGTCCTGCTGCTGGACATCGTCCCCAAGGACGCGCCGGCTGGCGACAGGAAGGCGCGCAACGCCATCGTGGACGGGGCCGTGGCCGCCGCCCTGAAGAGCCGGCCCGCCGTCTTCCACGATCCCGACGACCTGCGGCGCATCGAGACCGGCAACTTCGAGGACGACATCGAGAAGATCGGCGAGTGCGACTGGATCATCGAGGTCGTGAAGGAAGACCTGAAGATCAAGAAGATCGTCTTCGACCAGGTCGAGAAGTGCCGCAAGCCCGGCACGCCCGTGGCCTCCAACACCTCGGGCCTCTCCATCGCCGCCATGGGCGAGGGGCGCAGCGAGGACTTCCGCAAGCACCTGCTGGTGACCCACTTCTTCAACCCGGTGCGCTACATGAAGCTCCTCGAGCTGGTGCCCGGGCCGGACTGCGATCCCGCGGTCGTCGAGAAGATCGCGAACTTCGGCGCCACCGTGCTCGGCAAGGGCATCGTGATGGGCAAGGACACGCCCAACTTCGTGGCGAACCGCATCGGCGTCTACGGGATGATGCGGACGATGCAGGTGATGGAGGAGATGGAGCTCTCCATCGACGCCGTCGACTCCGTCTTCGGCCCGGCGATGGGCCGGCCGCGCTCGGCCGTCTTCCGCACGGCGGACATCGTCGGCCTCGACACCTTCATCCACGTCGCCAACAACTGCTACGACTCGCTCCTCGAGGACGAGGCCCGGGACATCTTCAAGGTGCCCGGGTGGATGCAGTGGCTCGTCGACCAGGGCTTCCTGGGCGCCAAGAGCAAGAAGGGCTTCTACCAGAAGCAGGGCAAGGAGATCCTCTCCTTCGACTGGCGGAGCAAGGAGTACAAGCCCCAGGAGAAGGTCCGCTTCGACTCCCTCGGCGCCGCCAGGGGTGAGGACGACCTCGCCAAGAAGGTGAAGGGCCTGGTCAACGCCGACGATCCGGCCGGCCAGTTCGCCTGGAAGGTGCTCTCCGCCTCCCTGGCCTACAGCGCCAACCGCGTCGGCGAGATCGCCGACGATCTCTTCAACATCGACTGCGCCATGCGCTGGGGCTTCAACTGGGAGCAGGGCCCCTTCGAGGCCTGGGACGCCATCGGCGTGCGCGAGTCGGTCGAGCGGATGAAGGCCGACGGACTCGCGATCGCCCCCTGGGTCGAGGAGTTCCTGGCCGCCGGCCACGAGAGCTTCTACCAGTGGCAGGACGGCGTGCTGCGGGTCTGGGATCCGGGCTCGAAGATCTACGAGCCCCACGTGCCGCGGCCGGGCGTGGTGCAGCTGCGCAGCGTCCGCGACCGGGCCGAGAAGCCCATCTTCGACAAGCTGGGCTGCCAGGTGCACGACCTGGGCGACGGCGTCGCCTGCGTCGAGTTCCTCACCAAGATGAACATCGTCGACGCCGACCCCCTCGAGGGCATCGAGGCCGCGCTGAACTGGGCGGAGGCCCAGGGCGTGGGCGTGGTCATCGGCAACGAGGGCAAGACCGCCTTCTCCGCCGGCGCCAACCTGATGCTCGTCTTCATGATGGCCCAGAACAAGGACTGGGAAGGCCTCGACAAGATGGTGAAGTCCTTCCAGGACATCAACCTGCGCATGCGCTACAGCCCGGTCCCGGTGGTGGCGGCCCCCCACGGCCTCACCCTCGGTGGCGGCGCCGAGATCGTGCTGCACGCCGACGCCGTGCAGGCGGCGATGGAGACCTACATCGGCCTGGTCGAGGTCGGGGTGGGCCTGCTGCCCGGCGCGGGTGGCACCAAGGAGATGGCCCTGCGGATGGCGAACGCCATCCCGGCCGGCGTCAACGCCCTCGCCCTGCCCTTCCTCCAGAAGGCCTTCGAGAACATCGCCCTGGCCAGGGTGGCCACCGGCGCTCGCGAGGCGCGGCGGCTGGGCTTCCTGCGCGACTCCGACGGCATCTCCCTCGGGAGCGAGAGCCTCATCGGCGACGCCAAGAAGCGGGTGCTGGCCCTCGCCGGCCTCGGCTACGTGCCGCCCCTGCCGGCCCAGGCCGTCCTGCCCGGGCGCGACGGCGCCGCCGTCTTCGAGTTCGTCCTCGAGGACTTCAAGGGCAAGCACATGGCCAGCGAGCACGACGTGCTCATCGGGAAGAAGATCGTGCACGTGCTCACCGGCGGCGACACCGATGGTCGCAGCCCCGTGAGCGAGCAGGCGCTGCTGGATCTCGAGCGCGAGGCCTTCCTCTCCCTGGTGGGTGAGGAGAAGACCCAGGCGCGTATCCAGCACATGCTCATGAAGAACAAGCCGCTGCGGAACTGAAGAAAGGAAACGACATGTCGACCCTCAAAGAAGCCGTCATCGTCTCCGCCGTGCGCACCCCGATGGGCCGCGGCGTGAAGGGTGTCCTCAAGGACACCCGCCCCGACACCCTGGCCGCGATCGCCATCACCGGCGCGCTCGAGGCCGCCAAGGTCGATCCGGCCCTGGTCGAGGACGTGGTCCTCGGCTGCGCCATGCCCGAGGCCGAGCAGGGCCTCAACGTGGCCCGGATCGCCGCCTTCCACGCCGGCCTCCCCGACGAGGCCGCCGCCGTCACCATCAACCGCTTCTGCTCCTCCGGCGTCCAGGCCATCGCCATGGCCGCCGAGCGGATCATGGTGGGCTCGATCGACGTTGCCGTCGCCGGCGGGACCGAGTCGATGACCATCGTCCCGATGGGCGGGCACAAGTACTCGGTGAACCCCGACCTGCACGATCGCCGGCCCGAGACCTACGTCTCGATGGGCGTGACCGCCGAGAACGTCGCCAAGAAGTACGGCGTGAGCCGCGAGGACCAGGACGCCTTCGCCCTCAAGTCGCAGCAGAAGGCCGCGGCCGCCATGGAGGCGAAGCGCTTCGACGACGAGCTCGTCCCGGTGAAGACCCGGGTCTTCAAGGACGGCGAGTGGCACGAGATCACCGTCGACCAGGA
>JARGFU010000030.1 GCA_029210625.1 Deltaproteobacteria bacterium
TCAGTGTTGGTCCAGGAAGTCGCCTTCGCCACTGGTGTTCCTCCGGATATCTACGAATTTCACCTCTACACCCGGAATTCCACTTCCCTCTCCCGTACTCAAGCCAAGCAGTTTCGAACGCAATTCCTCGGTTGAGCCGAGGGCTTTCACATCCGACATACTTGGCCGCCTGCGCGCGCTTTACGCCCAATGATTCCGAACAACGCTTGCACCCCCCGTATTACCGCGGCTGCTGGCACGGAGTTAGCCGGTGCTTCCTTTGCAGGTACCGTCAAGACCACGGGGTATTAACCCGTGGCTTTTCGTCCCTCCTGACAGGGCTTTACGTCCCGAGAGACTTCATCACCCACGCGGCGTCGCTGGATCAGGCTTTCGCCCATTGTCCAAGATTCCCTACTGCTGCCTCCCGTAGGAGTCTGGGCCGTGTCTCAGTCCCAGTGTGGCTGGCCATCCTCTCAGACCAGCTACCCGTCGAAGCCTTGGTGAGCCGTTACCTCACCAACAAGCTGATGGGACGCGGGCTGATCCATTGGCGGCAGGTCCGAAGATCCCCACCTTTTCCCACTGCGTCCGAGGACACCGTGGTCTTATACGGTATTAGCCCCAGTTTCCCGAGGTTGTCCCGTACCAAAGGGTACATTACCCACGTGTTACGCACCCGTCTGCCGCTCTACTCGCCGCCCGAAGGCAACTTTCGCGCTCGACTTGCATGTATTATGCGCGCCGCCAGCGTTCGTTCTGAGCCAGGATCAAACTCTCCGGTTTTTGAAAAACGGTTGAGTCTAACCTTGGTCGATTTTCTACAAGCCACCTGCGCTGGCTAAAGAACAGGTGACCCATTGGATTTTCGCTCAAAGGTTTTGCGAAAAAGCCGCAAACCTCATCACAAGCTCACTATCCAGTTTTCAAGGAGCGAGACCCGCCCCGGTTACTCGGGGGCGTGCAAGACGGCGGATAATACCTCTAGAAACCGCGCTGTCAAGTGCCTTTTTCGGCGGGTACCACTTTTTCTTGCTGCTCTATCGACTGCTTCTGAAGGCCGGTGAACCTTACTGTTCTCCGGCGAGGAAGCGGGTTTTTATGGGACCCCCCCCTACCTGTCAAGCAAGAAAGATCGAGCTTTCTGCGTTTTTCTCGAATTGCCCTGGAGATGCAGAATTCTGCCCCTCCTGGCCGCATCGAGAAGGTCCCCGCCGACGCCCGATCCCGGGGCCTAGCGGGGCAATCGGCAGGATTCCGCCCGCAGGAGGGCCTTCAGGTCCCCCAGGGCCTCCTCGAGGCGATCGTTCACCACCAGGAAGCGGTAGCAGCGCAGGCCCCGGGCGTTCTCCTCGGCGGCCACCGCCAGGCGTCGCTCGACCTGCTCGGCGGCGTCCGTACCCCTTCCCCGCAGCCTCCGCTCGAGCTCCTCGGCGCCGGGCGCCATCACCCAGACGGTGAGCGCCTCCGGATAGGCCGCGGCGATCTGCTCGCCGCCCTGCACGTCGATGTCGAAGATCACGATCTTCCCGGCGGCCAGGCCCTCGCGGATCGTCGCGTGCGAGGTGCCGTAGCGGTGCCCGTGCACCTGGGCCCACTCCACCAGCGCCCCCTCGGCGATCAACGCATCGAAGCCCGCGTCGTCCACGAAGTGGTAGTCGACGCCGTCGACCTCTTTCCCGCGCCGCGCGCGGGTCGTGTAGGAGACGCTGAAGGCGGCGCGAGGATCGTCGCCGAGGAGGCGGCGGGCGAGCGTGGTCTTGCCCGCGCCAGAGGCGGCCGAGATCACCAGCAGCACGCCCTCGCTGCGCGGAGGAGGAGGCTCATTCGACATTCTGCACCTGCTCTCGGATGCGCTCGATCTCGGCCTTCAGATCCATCACCTTCGCGGCGAGCTCCGCGTCCTGGGCCTTCGAGCCGATCGTGTTCACCTCGCGGTTGAGCTCCTGCACGAGGAAGTCGATCCGCCGCCCCACCGGCTCCTCGGCCGCGAGCAGCTCCGCGAGGGAGGCGAGGTGCGTGTCCAGGCGGGTGATCTCCTCGCTGACGTCGGCCTTCTCGGCCAGCAGGGCCACCTCCATCGCGAGGCGATCGGGATCCAGCTTGCGCTCGCCGAGCAGCTCCAGGAGCCGCGCCTCGAGCCGCTCGCGCCGCGCCTCGAGGCGGCCGTCGGCGAGCCCCTGCAGCTCGGCGCACTGCGCCTCGAGGAGCTGCAGGCGGCTCGAGAGATCGCTGCGCAGGGCCTCACCCTCCCGCTCGCGCATGGCGAGGAGGAGCTCCAGCGCGGCGTCCACGGCGGCCTCCGCGGCCGGGCGAAGGGCGTCGGGCTCGTAGCTGCGTTCCTGCCGCTCGAGGATCCCCTCCACCTGCGAGAGCGCGACGGGATCGAAGCGGGGCTCGACGCCGAGGTGCGCGGCGATCTCCTCGAGGCGCTCGCGGTAGGTCGTGAGGAGCCCGGTGTCGAGGCCCAGCTGCACCTTCCCCGAGGGCCGCTTCTCCCAGCGCAGCGAGACCTCGATCGAGCCGCGCCCCAGGCGTGCCCGGATGCGCGAGAGGAGGCCCGCCTCCAGCGGCAGGAGGTCCCGGGAGGCCCGGAGCTTCACGTCGCAGAAGCGGTGGTTCACGCTGCGGATCTCGCAGCCCAGGGTTCCGTCCTCGAAGTCCGCGGTGCCTCGGCCGAAGCCGGTCATGGATCGAAGCATGACCTCATTCACTCCCACCAAACGCGGCCTTGGCGCAAGGTGCTCCCCGATCCAGGTGGATCAGGCGCGCCCGCGCTCCTCGAGCTCCGCGGTGGCCTGGGCGAGGAACTCGCGCAGCTCGCGATCGAGGCGCAGCCGCTGGGCCTCCTCCTGCCCCTCGACGGCGAAGGGCGTGAGGTCCACCACCCGGTGGGGCGGCTCGGTATGACCCCAGCGCACGGGATCCATGTGGAGGAAGAGCTGGAAGGTGGGCACGCCCACCGCGACCGAGAGGTGCATCGGGCCGGTGTTGTTGCAGACGGTCACGCCCGCGGCGACCATCAACGCCGCCAGATCGTCGAGGCTGGTCGGCGGCGCGAGGCGCGCGCCGGGCACGGCGTCGGCGACGTAGCGCGCCAGGCCCTCCTCCCGCGGCCCCCAGGTGATCAGGGGCGTGCGGCCCGCGTCCACCAGGGTCTCGCAGATGCCGGCGAAGACCTCGGGGGGGAGGCGGCGCCAGTCCAGCCGGCCCCCGGGGTTCACGACGGCGAAGCTTCCTTCGCGCACCTCGGCCAGGAGGGTCTCCAGCTCGGGTAAGGTGGCGACCGGGTGGTAGACGAGGTGCTCGACCGGCGACTCGATGCCGAGGGGCTCGAGTAAAGCGATGCGCTGCGAGACCTCTCGGCGGGTCTCGGCCAGCGCCGGCACCGGGTGGGTGCGCAGGCCGCCCACCGGCCAGATCGCCGCACCGATCACCGCCGAGTGCGGGCCGCAGAGGCGGGCGAGGAGCGCGTGGGTCACGGAGGGCTCGGACCAGTTCCCCTGATCGACGATCACGTCGTAGCGCCGCTGGCGAAGGGCGCGCAGCTGAGCTCCGCGGCCCAGCCACCAGAAGCGCTCGCGCTCGAAGGGGATCAGGCGATCGACCGCCGGGTGATCCTCGAGCACCCGCACGCAGCGGGGGTGCACCAGCACGTCCACCTCGGGCTCGTCGGGCAGCCCCTTGAGGGTGGCGAGGACCGGCGTGAGCAGCACGGCCTCCCCCACCCGGTTGTCGACCCGCACCACCAGGAAGCGCTTGCGCCGGGCGAGGGCCGCCTGCGCCCGCTTCCAGCGCCAGGGGCGCCAGAGGAGAGGGATGGCGAGGAGGGCGGCGATCCGCTTCGCGATGCGTTCGAGGGTCTTGAGCACTTTTGGGCTTCGAGCTTCGAGCTTCGAGCTTCGAGCTTTGGGCTGTGAGCTTTGAGCTTCGAGCTGCGAGCTCATGGCTTCGAGCTATCAGCTTCCCGGATCCGGGGCCATGGGTCTCGCTTCGTGGCCGCCAGGCGCCCTCACAGCTCGCAGCTCACAGCTCGCAGCCGAAGACTGACAACCCCTCTCGCCCATGCGACTAATCGAGCCATGGAGTCGCTCTCGATCCTCGTCGTCACCGACGCCTGGAAGTGGTTCGCCGAGGCCGAGCAGCTCGCGCTGGCCTGCGAGGTGCTCGCCGCACGGGGACACCGGATCGAGGTGGCCTGCCAGCCCGAGTCGCCGGTGCGCGCGCGCCTCTCCGGGGTGGCCCGTCGCTTCCACGATCTGCCGGGGCTGCGCGGCCCTGCCTCGCCCCTCGAGCCCCTGCGCAACGTCGGGCGCCTGCGGCGCGTCCTGCGGGAGGGCGCGTTCGACCTGGTCCACGCCTACCGCAGCCCCCCTCACGGGCTTGCCCTGACCGCCCTGCGGGGCTGGGGCCGCCGGCGCCCGGGTCTGGTGCGCACCCGCGGCGGGGCCCAGCCGATCACCGGCGGCGCCGCGAACCGGATGATCTACCAGGGCCTCACCGACGCGGTGCTCGCCACCTCGACGACGATCCGCGAGGACCTGATCCGCCTGGGGCTCGCGCCCGACGCCGTCACCCTCCTGCCGAACGTGGTCTCGACCGATCGCCTGGCGGGGGCGGACGGCGCGGCCTTCCGCCGGGAGGTGCGGCTGCCCGCCGAGGGCCCGGTGGTCGGCGTGCTCGGCCGCTTCGCGAAGGTGAAGGGGCACCGCTACCTCGTCGAGGCCCTGCCCCGCCTGCTGGAGGTGCACCGCGACCTGCGGGTCTGCCTGGTGGGCCCGGAGGCCGACGGGGCGGAGGTCGAGGCCCTCGCGAGGGCCGAGGCGCTGGGCGTGCGCGATCACGTGGTGCTGGTGGGCGAGCGCGACGATCCCGGCTCGGTGCTGGCGGCCCTCGACGTGGTCGCCGTGCCCTCCGTCGGCTCGGAGGTGATCGCCCGGGTGCCCCTGGAGGCCATGGCCCTCGGCCGCCCGGTAGTGGCCAGCCGGGTGGGCGTGCTCCCCGAGATCATCCGCGAGCCGGAGAGCGGCTGGCTGGTGCCGCCGGCCGATCCGAAGGCCCTCGCCCACGCCGTGCTCGAGGCCCTCGATCCGCAGGAGGGGCGACGCCGCGGCGCCGCCGCGCGGCGCCAGGTGGAGAGCCAGCACCTGCCGGAGCACCTCGGCGAGGCCCTCGAGGCCGCCTACTCCCGGGTGCTCGCGTCGAGGGATCCGAGGCGCTCGAGCAGCTCGCTGGTGGAGTGATCCTTGGGGTCGCCGGCGATGGCGACCCTCCCGCCGCAGCGCTCGACGGCCTCGCGCTCCGGCACGGTCTCGGGCGTGTAGTCGGTGCCCTTCACGTGGAGATCGGGGCGCAGCGCCTCGATGAGCGGCACCACGTCGAGGGACTCGAAGACGTGGACGAGATCGACGCCCCGGACGCTGGCGATCAACTCGGCGCGCTCGGCCTCGGGGATCATCGGCCGCCCCTCGCCCTTGAGCGCCCGCACGGAGGCGTCGGCGTTCACGCCGACGATGAGGCGATCGGCGAGCTCGGCGGCGCCGCGCAGGTATCGCAGGTGACCGACGTGGAAGAGATCGAAGGCGCCGTTGACCAGGGCGACGGTGAGCCCCTGGTCGCGCCAGCGCGCGCGCCAGCTCGCCGCCTCCTCCAGCGAGACGATCGCCGCGGGCAGGGCGGGCTGGCTCACCGGCCCCCTCCGGTGCGGACGGCGGCCTCTAGCTCCGCGAGGGACGCGACCTCGGTGCCGGGCTTCTGGACCACGATGCCGCCGGCGATGTTGGCCAGGCGGGCGGCGTCCTCGAAGGAGGCGCCCGAGGCCAGCGCGGCGCAGAAGCAGGCCAGCACGGTGTCACCGGCGCCGGTGACGTCCACCGCCTCGGGGGGGCCGTGGGGCGGCAGGTGAGTGGCCTTGCCGCGAGAGCCGGCGAGGCAGAGGCCCTCGTGGCCCCGGGTGAGCAACACCGCCTCGAGCTCGAGCTCCGCGGCGAGGTAGCGCGCGGCCCGCGCGGCGCTGCGCGCGTCGTCGGCGCGGCGGCCGGTGGCGGCCTCCAGCTCCGGGGCGTTGGGCTTGATCACCGTGACCTTGCCGAAGCGCTTGAGGTCGAAGCGCGAGTCGACCACCACCGGCTTGGTGCGCGCGGCCTTTCGCACGGCGCGCACCACGGCGGGGACGAAGGTGCCCAGGCCGTAGTCGGAGACGGCGACCAGATCCACCGAGGGCAGGGCCTTCTCGAGGGCCGTCACCAGCTTCGCGGCGGTCTTCTCGTCGAGGGGCTCGTGGCTGCCCTGATCGAGGCGCACCACCTGCTGCGGGGTGGTGGAGAGGCCGCCGGCGAGGATGCGGGTCTTGGCCTCGGTGGGCCGGGTCGAGCTGACGACGAGGCCGGTGGTGGCGACCCCGACGTGGGAGAGCAGGTCGCGCAGGTTGCGGCCCGCGTCGTCCTTGCCCACCACCCCGAGCACCTTGGTGCGCGCGCCGAGGGCGCGCAGGTTGGCGACGACGTTCGCCGCCCCACCCGGCCGCTGATCGCGGCGGGTCTCCCGGACGATGGGGACCGGCGCCTCGCGCGAGATGCGATCGGTCAGCCCGTAGATGAACTGGTCGAGGACGAGATCTCCGATGACCAGCACCCGGGCCTGCGCGAGGCGCGGGATCAGCGGAGCCAGAGAGCCGTTGTCGCTGCTAGCCATCGACTGCGGTGGTAGCCGAAGGCCTCGCCGAGAGCAATCCGGCCGGAGCGCCGCGAGGGCGATCCGGCCGGGTGAGCTCCAGCGAGGGTGGGGAGGATCAGGCGGGCGGCGCCGCGGAGAGATCGTCGGGGGGCGGCCAGAGCTCGGCGGCGGGATCGACCCGCCGCTCGCCGAAGCGCGAGAGGACGACGGCCCCGGTGCCGGCGAGGGTGGCGAGGAGGAGGACCAGCCCGGCGGCGAAGCCGATGACCGGGATCTCGGCGAGGAGGCCGAAGCCGAAGAAGACCAGCATCCCGAGGACCAGCTCGCGGGCGGGCGTGCGCTTGCCCGGCGGGGAGAGGCGCCGCCCCACCCGCAGGGAGACGACGGTCCAGCCCAGCACGGCGGTGGCGAGGTAGGCGAGGAGGAGCACCGGCACCAGGAAGATGCCGACCACGGTCATCACCAGCAGGAGGGTCACCGGGAGGAACGCGATGAAGAGGAGCAGGCCGGCGAGGATCGACTTCGCGAGGTCGCCCTGCAGCGGCCGCCGCATCCGATCGATGCGCTTGGGCATGGCGACGATGAGCAGGAAGGCGAGGACCAGCACCGTCAGGTACTGCGCCGTGGTGGAGACGATGTCGCTGAAGAAGCCGGCCAGCCCGCGGCTCTCCTCGGAGTCGGGGATGATGATCATCTTCGCGGGCGGGCCGCCGTCGCCGTGGTGGTGGTGGCTGCGGCGGGAGGAGCCCACCCGCGAGCCGAGGACCTCGGCGCTCGGATCGACGTCGACGCTGCCGCCGAGCGCGGCGACGTCTCCGGTCACGGTGACGCCGGCCCCGATGGAGACCGAGCCGCCCAGCGCCGTCACGTCGCCCTGCACCGTGGCGCCCTCCTCCACGCGCACGCTGCCGCCCATGGCGACCGCGTCGCCGGTGACGGTGGCGCCCTCCTCGATGACCACGCTGCCACCGAAGGAGACGGCGTCGTGCACCTCGTCGCCGGCTGCGACGGTGACGCTCTGTCCGTAGGAGATGCGATCGGAGCCCACGGCGAGGACGCCGAGCTCGGCGGAGGCCGTGGCCGGCACGAGCAGGGCGGCCCAGGCGAGGGCGGCGAGGGGAAGGAGGCTGCGACGGGTCATGGGGTGTTCTCCTCGAACGAGGGGAGAGGCGCGAAGCGGAGCAGGACGCGCGCGAGGGCGGCGAAGAAGAGGGCCTCGCCGATCAGCAGGCCGGCGCCGGTGCCCTGGGGGAGCGCGGCGACGAGGCCGTCGAGGACGGCGAGGGCGGCGACGAGGGCCGCGCCCAGGGAGCCGATGCCCCGGCCGACGAGGGCGGGGAGATCGGCCAGGAGGTCGGTGCCGAAGAAGGCCAGCAGCCCGGCCGCGAGGCCGGCGGCGACGATGCCCAGGGCCCAGGGCTTCAGCGCCGGCGCCGGCGCCGCGAGCGCGGCGGGCGCCTCGTCGAGGCGCGCCAGCACGGAGGCGGCGAAGTCGGCGCCCGGATCCGGAGCCTCGAGGGCGCCGAGGCCGTCGCAGAGCCGGCGCCAGCTCTCCACCTGGTCCCGACAGGCCGGGCAGGCCGAGAGGTGGGCGTCGCGCGCGGCGTCGCCGGGCAGGCGCTCTCCGGCGCCGAGGCGCTGGAGGAGCTCGGAGTCGAGGTGGGTGCTCATGGGGTGATGCCCTCCTGCTGGAGGTGATCCTTCAGGGCCGCACGGGCCCGGTAGAGCCAGGTCATGATCGTCCCGGGGGGGCGGCCGAGGATCGTGGCGATCTCGGCCACCGGCAGGCCCTGGACGTGGTGAAGCTCGATCACGGCGCGGTAGTGCTCGGAGAGCTCCGAGAGCGCCCGGGAGAGGGCGTCGCCCAGCTGCGCCTGCTCGACGGCGGCGTGGGCCCGGGGACCGTCCACCAGCTGCGGGGGCGGCGCGGAGGGCTCGCCCGGCTCGGGGAGGCCCTGCTGCTTCCAGCGGCCCTGGTACCGCAGGCGATCCACGCCCAGCCGCCGGGTGATGGTCAGCACCCAGGGGGCGAAGGGGCGCGTGGGATCGAGGCGCTCTCTGGCGGCCCAGGCCCTCACGAAGGCCTCCTGGGCGAGGTCCCGGGCGTCGTCGGGGTTGCGGGCGAGGCGCAGCGCCAGTCCGTAGACCGAGCGCTGGTGGAGCGCGACCAGCTCCCCGAAGGCCTGGCGATCGCCCGTCCGCACCCGCTCCAGGAGGGCCCGCTCGCCCGGGGGGCGGCGGTCCTCTCGCTCCTCCCGGGCCGCATCGTCGGCCGGGAGGGCCTCCGCGGCAGAGCCCGGAGGGTCGAAGACCGGTGAGCTGACCATCGCGTACACACCCCTACCCTACGAACGGGGCCGGTGGCCATTTCAGCCGGGAGACCCCTTTTCCGGCGGCTGCTTCCACCGGCGGTGGAGCCAGAGCCACTGCTCGGGAGCGGCCTCGATCCGGGCCTCCAGGGTGGCGTTGAGGCGCTCCAGCACCGCCACCTCGGCCTCGCCCTCCCCCACCTCGAAGGGGCGCACCACCATCCGGTGGCGCCAGGGGCCCTCCCGCACCAGGTAGACGGTGAAGATCGGCGCGCCGCTGCGGCGGTGGAGCACCACCGGGGCCCGGGTGGTGAAGGCCTCCCGCCCGAGGAAGGGCACCGCCACCCCGCCTGGCGGCGGCAGGTGCTGGTCGATGACCAGGCCCAGCACGCCCCCGCCCCGCAGGTGGCGCAGGATGGCCCGGGTGCTCCCCTTCACCGGGAGCTCGGCGAGCCCGATCCGGGCCCGCAGGCCCGCCCAGCTGCGGTCCAGCCAGCCCACCCGCAGGCGCTTGCTCACCACGGCCAGGGGCAGGCCGAGCCGGGCGGCGGCCACGGCGCAGAGCTCCCAGCTGCCGAAGTGGGCGGTCGCCACGATCGCGCCCCGGCCGCTCGCCGCGGCCTCCTCCAGGGCCTCGAAGCCGTCGAGCACGATCTGCTCGCGCAGCGCCGCGAGGGGCGCCGTGATGCCCCACAGGAGCTCGGCCAGGGCGCGCCCGAGGTGCCGGTGGAAGGCGCGCTCGATCCGGCGCCGCTCGTCCTCGCCGCGCCCCGGCAGGCTGCGGGCGAGGGCCTCCCGGACGAGGGCGCGGCGCACGCCGAGCACGCCGAAGACCAACACCGAGAGGGTCATGCCCGCCGCCGCCAGGAGGGGCCGGGGCAGGAGGCGCGAGGCGGCGAGGAGGAACCGGACGAGCATGACCTGCAACCAGCGCCCGCGCCCCGCCTCAGGCGGTGGGCTCGGGCAGCCCGGCGATCGCCCGGGTGAGGAGCTGCTCGCCCTCGAGGATCTCGGTCTCGACGACCACCACCGCGATCCCGTGATCGGGGGGCAGCGCGAGGCCGCCGAGGCGCTGCGCGTCCTTCTCGGTGGTCACCACCATGGCCCCCTCCGCCTTCGCCTCGGCCAGGACCGCGCCGATCTCCTCGGCGCTGAAGGCGTGGTGATCCCCGAAGACGCTGTTCCCGGTGAGGCGGGCGCCGGCGCTGGTGAGGGTCTGGAGGAAGGAGTGGGGGCGGGCGACGCCCGAGAGCGCGTGCACCGCCCTCCCCTCCAGCCAGCCGGCCTCTCGCCGGTCCTGGCCTTGCAGATCGCTCACCGCCACCGGGCGGTAGCAGGCGCGCACCACGGGGAGGCCCAGGCGCGAGAGCAGGGTCTGCAGCTCGGCCTCGGTGGTGAGGGGCCGCTGGCCGAGCTCGTCGGTGCGCGAGAGCCAGACCAGGTTCGCCCGGGAGAGCGCGGTGACGGGCTCCCGCAGCGGCCCTCCGGGGAGCGCCCGCCCGTTGCCCAGGGGGGAGCTCGCGTCGATGACGACGATCTCGAGGTCGCGGTGCAGGCGCCGGTGCTGCATCCCATCGTCGAGGAGCGCGAGGGTGGCGCCGTGCTCCTTCGCCGCGCGCTCGGCCAGCGCCGCGCGGTCGGGGCCGGCCAGGACGATCACCCCCTCGCAGCGGCGCGCGATGAGGAGGGGCTCGTCGCCGGCCTCCCGCGCCGGGAGGTGGATCCCCTCGGCGTCGGCGACCAGGCGGGCGTCCTCCCGCTCGGCACCGTAGCCCCGCGTGAGGACCGCCACCCGCTCGCCCGCGTCGCGGAGGCGGCGGGCCAGCTCGATCACCACCGGCGTCTTCCCGGCGCCGCCGACGATCAGGTTGCCCACGCTCACCACCGGGATCGGCGCCCGGACGACCTCGAGGAGCCCGTTCTCGTAGGCCAGGGAGCGGGCGCGCATCGCGGCGGAGTAGACCCACGAGGCCGGCGCGAGGGCCTGGAGCAGCGCCCACTCGCCGAGGCTGGGGTGAGCCTCGAACCAGGCCTCGGAGAGGCGTCGGGCCAGGGGGTGCCGAGAGAGGGTCATGGCGAGTCGCTCGAGCCCTGGGCCTCGCGCAGATCTCGGATGGCGCGGTGGACCATCTCCACCTCGATTCCCCGCAGACAGTCGTGGTGGCCCAGCGGACAGCTCATCGTACCGTGGTTGCTGCAGGGCTGGCAGGGCAGACCCAGGTGGAGCAGGTGCACCGCGGGCCCCTGCGGCCCCGGCGCCCAGCGGCCGGGCGCGGTGGGCCCGAAGAGGGTCACGACCGGGCACCCCACGGCCGAGGCGAGGTGCGCCGGTCCGCTATCGGCGCTCACCAGCAGCGTCAGCCGGGCGAGGAGCGCCCCGAGGGCGGCGAGCCCGAGATCGGCGCTGGTGGCGACGCGCCCCGCCGGGAGCTCCTTCATCAGGCGCTCGTGGAGGGCCCGCTCGTCCGGGCCCCCGATGAAGACCACCGAGCTGCCCTCGTCGATCAGGAGGCGCGCGAGGGCCTGGTAGCGCTCCAGGGGCCAGTCCTTGGTGGGCCAGCGGCTCGCCGGCGCGAGCCCCACCCTCGGCGCGGGGGGCAGCTCGAAGACCTCGAGCTCGCTCCGGCCCTCCCCGGGGATCGTCCAGCGGTAGGGCAGCGGCGCGTCCGGGGCGCCGGGGGGCGGCCGCACGCCGAAGGCGCCGAGGGCCCGGAAGTAGAGGCGGGTCGCGTGCGGGCCCTCGAGGGGCCGGTCCCGGCCGAGGAGGGCGAGGAGGGCGCCGCCGAGGCTGCGGCGCTGCAGCCGGGCGCTCTCCAGCGCGCGGTCGCGCCGCAGCGCGGCCACCAGCCGGCGGGTCCGCACCTTGTTCTGCAGATCGATCACCGAGGTGAAGGCCTCGTCCTTCAGGAGGGCGTGCACCTCGGCGACCGGGGCCGCCCGCCCCCGCCCGTCCCGGGGCCAGACGAAGAGCCGGTCGATCAGCGGCTGATCGCGCAGCAGCGGCGCCTGCGCCGGGTCGGTGAGGAAGGCGAGGCGCGTGCCCTCCTGCACCTCCCGCAGGGCGTGCAGCGCCGGGAAGGTCAGCAGCACGTCGCCGATGGCCGAGAGGCGGATGACGAGGTGGTAGGGCTCGTTCATCATTGCCGGCTCCCCGGCAGGAGCCGGAGCATGTGATCGACGTTGCGCACCGAGGCCCCCCGGATCGCGGCCACCGTCTCTCGGGCCAGCTCACCGACCTCCCGCAGGGTCTCGGGCTGGGCGAGGAGCTCGGCGATCACCCGCTCCAGGTGCGCGGCGTCCTGCACCTGCAGCCCACCCCGCCCCTGGAGGATCTGCACGGCGTCGTGGAAGTTGCGCATGTTCGGCCCGAAGAGGACCGGCCGGCCGCAGGCCGCCGGCTCCAGGATGTTCTGGCCGCCGCGATCGGTGAAGGAGCCGCCGACGAAGACGACGGTGCCCAGGGCGTAGGCCGCGCCGAGCTCACCGATCGTGTCGAGGAGGATCACCCGCGCCGCGGCGTCCCCCCCGGCGTCGGAGCGGCGGCGCGGCTCGAAGCCCGCCTCGCGGCAGAGGCTCTCCACCCGGGCGATCCGCTCCAGGTAGCGCGGCGCGACGAGGAGCCGCAGCGCCGGGAAGCGCTCGCGCAGGCGACCGTAGACCTCGAGGAGGAGCCCCTCCTCACCCTCGTGGGTGCTCCCGGCGATCAGGAGGGGCTCGTCCTCGCGCAGGCCGAGGGTCGCGGCGAGCCCCTCGGGGGCCGCGCCCCGCCCGACCAGCGCGTCGAACTTGGTGTTGCCGGTCACCCAGACCCGATCGAGGGGCGCGCCCAGATCGAGGACCCGCTCGGCCTCGTCGTCCTCGCGCATCAGGAAGAGATCGATCTCCCGCAGGGGGTTGCCGATCAGGCGGAAGAGGAAGCGGTAGCGCTCGAGGTTGCGGGAGGAGAAGCGGCCGTTGGTCAGCACCACCTTCGCGCCCGCCTGCCGGGCGGCGCGGATCAGCGTCGGCCAGACCTCGGTGTACTCCAGGACCAGGATGTCCGGCGCGATGGCCTCCATCGCCCGGCGGGTGGGCCCCGGCAGGTCCCAGGGCAGGTAGGTCACGGCGTCGACCCCCGCGAGCTGCTCCCCCATGAGCATCCCCGAGTTGGTGAGGCAGGAGACGATCAGGGTGCAGTCGGGCAGGCGCGAGCGCAGCTCGCCGATCATCGGCGAGATGGCCTGCAGGTCCCCCGCCGACGCGCCGTGGAGCCAGATCCGCGGCCGGCCGGGCGCCGAGGGGCGCTCCGGGAGGATGGGCTCGGCGTAGAGGCCCAGGCGCCGCCGCCACCCCGCCCTCACCTTCACGTGGAGGAGGAGGATGGGCGTGAGCAGTGCGAAGAGCAGGTACGACCCGATGAGATAGATGACGCGCACGAGCGCGGCGGATCATTCCCGGGAAGGTGGTGGGGGGCAAGCCATCGTGTCTCACTCCCCCGGAAACCATCCCGCGCACGCGCACGTTGCACGCGCACGCGCACGGCGTTCTTCACGGGTGGCCAGCACCTGGCCGACTCGTCTCAGTCCTGCCCTGGCCAACAGCGCGCGCAGCCGCGAGGCCCGGGCTCGCCGGGGTCCGGCTCTGCGCCGCAGGCGGCGTCGGCGTCGGCGGTGGCCGCGTGGAGGCGCTCGCTCAGGGTGGCGGCCAGGGCCTCGCGCTCGGCGCGGGTGGCCCGGCGGGGCACCTCCAGCGGCTCGCCGAGGACCACAGCCGCCGGCGAGAAGAGGTGGGGGATCTGGTAGCGGTCCCAGGTCTTCTTCAGCACTCGCCGGCGACGCACGGCGGCGCCCACCGGCACGATGGAGCGGCCCGAGTGCTGGGCCAGGAGCAGGACGCCGGGGTGGACGGTGTGGAGGGGTCCGCGGCCGCCGTCCACGGCGAAGGCGGCTCCCCTCTCCTCCTCCCCCACCCGGCGCAGCACGCCCCGCAGGCCGGCGATGGCGTCCCGGCTCTCCGAGCCCCGCACCACCGCGAAGCCGAGGAGGGCGAGCACCCGCGCCTGCAGGGCTCCGTCCCGGGAGTGGGAGACCATCACCGCGAGCCCCCGCGGGTAGCGCCAGCAGAGCAGCGGCAGCTGCCTTCCATGGAAGAAGGCGAAGATCGGAGGGGGCACGTCGGAGCGCAGCTCCGGACGGTCGCCCGATCCCTGGACGATCGTCTCCGGCCGGACCGTGAGGCGGAGCAAGCGGATGACGAGGACCGCCACGAGAGACAGGAGCCAATCGCGGACTCCCCTGATCACCCCGGCTCACCCCCGTCGACGTTCACGTCCACGTCCACGTCCACGGCCTCTCCCGTGGACCCGTCATCAACCGGCGGCTCGACCGGGACCAGCGAAGTGCCTGACAAGATCCAAAGGAACCTCCGCGCCCCGAGGAGCCACGGCCGCGCCAGCTCCACCTCCGCGTGCCACCGCCCCGGCTGCGAGGCCGCTCTCACCTCGGAGCCCTCGACCGCCGCCACCTCCACGCCATCGCGGAAGAGCAGGAGCCGCGCCCGCGCCCCGGCCGGCACCCCGGCCCCCAGCCGCGCGACGATCTCCTCCCCGGTGGTGTCCAGCACGAAGCCCGACGCGTCGGCCAGCCCATCCACCGCGCAGAAGAAGCGCCCCTCCCTCAGCGCCTCGATCACCGAGGCCGCCCGGACCTCCGCCTCATCCCCGGCGAGCGCCCCGGGCGCGAGGTGGGTCCCCAGCACCCGGAAGACGGGCGGGTAGCCCGGCAGCCCGTGGGCGTCGTGCCCGCAGAAGCCCTGCTGCAGCCCGCCCTCGGCCAGCGCCCGGTGGAAGCGCTCCCGCGCCTCGTCCACTCCGTCGAGGAGGTGGAGCACGGCGACGTCGGGGCTGGCTGGATAGGAGAGGACGGCCGTGAGGAGGGTCAGGGGCGAGCGCAGGGCGACCCGGTAGGCCGAGTCGGCGGAGAGCACCTCCATCGCGTCGATGCCCTCGAAGGGCCCCTCCCAGGGCCGCCGCAGGTTCACCGGGTGGGAGAGGCTGACCAGGCTCCCGCTCGCGCGGGCCGCGCCCACGGGATCGTCCCGGCGCAGCGGCCAGCCCGCCACCTCCCCTCCCCCGTAGGCCAGGATGTGCCCGGCGCTGGTGGAGAGCTCCACCCCCGGGATCACCAGCACGCCCTCCTGCTCGGCGGCGGGATCCGGGGTGACGTTGTGATCGGCCAGCACGATGAAGTCGAGGCCGGCCTCGCGGGCGTGGCGGGCGACCTCCTCCACGGGGGCGCGACCGTCGCTGCGCGTGGTGTGCACGTGGAGAGCGCCGCGCGCAGCGGCCGAGCCGTCCGGCGTCCGGGGGGGAGGCAGCTCGAGGGTCGCGACCCGCAGGAGCCAGAGCGCCCAGAGGGCGAGGAGCCCCCCGAGCAGCCTCAGTGCGCTGCGGAGCAGGCGACGCCACCGCTTCATGCGCCCGCCGCTGCCTCCGGCGCGCTCGCCTCGGCGAGCTCCTTGAACTGCAGATCGTGGAGGGTGCGATAGAGCCCGCCGCTCGCCAGCAGCTCCTCGTGCGTGCCGGCCTCGACGATCCTTCCGGCCTCGAGGACCTCGATCCGGTGGGCCTTGCGGATGGTCGAGAGCCGGTGGGCGATGACCAGCACCGTCCGGCCGATCATCAGCTCCTCGAGGGCCGCCTGCACCGCGGCCTCGCTCTGGGTGTCGAGGCTGCTGGTGGCCTCGTCGAGGATCAGGATCGGCGCGTCCTTGAGCAGGGCCCGGGCGATGGCGATGCGCTGCCGCTGGCCGCCGGAGAGGGCGACGCCCCGCTCGCCGAGGGAGGTCTCCAGGCCCAGCTCGAGGGACTCGACGAACTCCCGGGCCTGCGCCCGCTCGAGCGCCTTCCAGAGGAGGGCCTCGTCGACCTCGGCGTGACCGTAGGCGACGTTGTTCCGCACCGTGTCGTTGAAGATCACCGTGTCCTGGGAGACCACCGCGATCTGCTGGCGCAGGGAGCGCAGGGTGAGCTCTCGCAGATCCCGTCCGTCGATCCGCACCGCCCCCTCGCTCACCTCGTAGAAGCGGGGCACGAGGCTCGCCAGGGTGGTCTTCCCGCCGCCGGAGGGGCCGACGAGGGCCGTGATGGAGCCCTTGGGGAGCTCGAGGTCGATCCCGTCGAGGGCCTGACGCAGGCTGCCGGTCTCGGTGCGGTAGGCGAAGCGGACGCCCTCGAAGGTGATGCCCTCCTCGAAGCGCTCGAGCGCCACCGCGCCGGGGGCGTCGGCGATCTCGGCCTCGGCGTCGAGGATCTCGAAGACCCGCTCGGCGCTGGCGGCGCCGGTGACGGCGAACTGCCCCAGCTTCCCGAGGTTCTTCACCGGCATGTAGAGCAGCACCACGGTGGCGAAGAAGGAGAGGAGGTGCGCCGGGGAGAGGGTCCCCGAGGCGATGCCCGAGGTGGCCCAGTAGAGGGCGATGGCCAGGCCGCCGACCCCGAGGATCTCCATGGTGGGGGTGGAGGCCCCGCGGACGAGGAAGGACTTGCGCATCACCCGCACGTAGGCGTCGTTGGCCTCGCCGAAGCGGCGGGACTCGTAGTCCTCCATGGTGAAGGCCTGCACCACCCGGATGCCCCCGAGGGTCTCGAGGATCAGCTCGCCGATGCCGCCGACGATCACGTTGGCGTCGGTGGTCACCGAGCGCAGGCGCCGGGCGAAGCGCACCACCGGGATGAGGATGAAGGGCAGGATGAAGAAGGCGATGAGGGAGAGGCGCCAGTCGAGGGTGAAGGCGACCACCAGCAGGACGATGACCTGCAGCCCGTCGCGGATCATCGAGGCCACGGCGTAGGTGACCCCCATCTCGACCTTGTTGATGTCGTTGGTGAAGCGGGTGGCGATGTCGCCGCTGTGGTGGTGGTCGAACCAGGCGGGAGGCAGGGTCAGCAGGTGGCGGAAGAGATCCTTGCGCAGGTCGACCACGACCCGCTGCCCGGTCATGCCCATGAAGTAGAACTGCCCCAGGTAGGCGATGCCCTTGAGCACGGCGACCACGAAGAGGGCCACCGGCAGGGCCACCAAAGCGTCCTCCCGCTCGAGGCTGGCCGCCTCCAGCAGGGGCAGGATCTTCCCCGCCGCCTCGGCGCCCTTCTCGCCGCCGGTCATCAGGAACTCCAGCACCGGCCCGACCAGGAAGGCGTAGACCCCGGTGGTGCCGGCGAGGATCACCATGAAGATCACGGCCACCGCGAAGCCCGGGCGGTGGGCCTTCAGGTAGCGCAGCAGGCGCAGGTAGGTCGCGATCATCGGCGGCACCCTATCGCAGAGGCACCTCGCAGCGCAGCCGCGAGAGGCAGAGGCGGGGCCGGGGCCAGTCTCCGGGGAGCGCGGGAGGCCCCCAGACGCAGCCCTCGAGCGGTGGCGGCGGGCGCCGGCAGCTGTCGAGGCTGCAGGCGCCGTCGACCGCGACGAAGGGCGGCTGCTCCAGGCGATCGAAGAGGCTCGGGCGCTCCCTCGTCTCCACCCGCACCCGCTCCGCCCCCAGGTGGAGGTGGAGCTCGGCGCCCGCCCCGTAGTCCCCCACCCGCACCACGGGTCCGGAGCAGAGCTCGTCGACCCGGGCGGCCAGGCGCTCGCCGCCGGAGAGCCGGGCGAGGGAGGCCCGGGGCAAGAGCCCCCGACCGGCCTCGCTCGCGGTCGCCAGGGCCAGGCCGTGGAGGAGGAGCACCAGGCCGAGACCGACGCCGACGCTGCCGCGGAAGCAGCGGCGGGTGACCGGCAGCCCCGCGGCGCCCACCAGGAGGGGCAGCCAGGCGGGCCCGATCCAGTTGGCCTCCACCGGGCGGACGAGCGCGACGGCGAGGAAGAAGAGCGGCAGGGGCAGCCCCAGCCAGAGCAGGAGGGTGTCCCGCGGCGAGGCGGGGCGCCGCAGGGTCCCGGCGAAGCGCAGGGCGAGCCAGAGGACGCCCGGGGTGAGGACGCCGAGCTGCCCGCCGAGGTAGGCGCCGAGCTTCGCGGGGAGCGAGCCCCGCGGACTCAGCCGCCCCAGCTGGAAGGCGAGGCCCGACTCGCCGGGCGCGGCGAGGGTCGCGGCGATCCAGGGCGCCGCGAGGGCCAGCGCCGGGACGACGAGGAGCGCGAGGCCGCCCCACCCCCCCAGGCGCTCGCGCAGGGGACGGTGGAAGAGGGCCGCGGCGAGGACGCCGCCGAGGAGCGCCCAGCCGGTGAGCTTCGAGAGCAGCGCGACCCCGAGGGCGAGGCCGACGCCGAGGAGGAGGAGCGGCGCGGGGCGCCCTTCCCCCTCGCGATCGACGAGCAGCAGCAACCCGGCGAGGGCGGCGGCCCAGGCCAGGGAGAGGGGCGTGTCGGGGGTGACGATCACCCCGAGGACGTGGAGCAGGAGGGTCGCGTGGAGCAGCCAGAGCAGGCGGCGGGCCTCGGCCTCGCCGCGGGTCCGCGCCAGGGCCCAGCCGAGCAGCGTGGGGACCAGGAGCGCCGTGAGGAGCGCCGGCAGGCGCAGCGCGAGGCGCCCCTCTCCCGCCAGGAGGCGGGCGAGGGCCAGGAAGAAGGCGACGGCCGGCGGGTGATCGGGGTAGTCCCAGGCCAGGTGCCGGGACCAGAGGAGGTAGTAGGCCTCGTCCGGCACCGGCTCGGTGAGGAGCGCGACCCCGAGGTGCGCCCCGAGGGAGAGGCCCGCCAGCCCGAGGGCCAGGCGCCAGGGCATGCGGCCCTTCAGCGGACCCCCCGCAGCTTCCACACCATGAAGAGGGCCTCGCTGACGATGTTGCCGCTCATCTTCGACTGCCCGACCCGGCGGTCCTCGAAGACGATGGGCACCTCGATCACCTTCAGGCCCCGCCGCACCGCGCGCAGGGTGAGCTCGATCTGGAAGGCGTAGCCCTCCGAGTGCACGCTCGTGAGGTCGAGGGTCTCGAGGGCCGAGCGCTGGAAGACCTTGAAGCCGCCGGTGAGGTCGCGCTGCTTCAGCCCCAGCACCGTGCGGGCGTAGAGGGAGCCCCCCTGGGAGAGGATGCGGCGCCCCACCCCCCAGTTCACGGTCCCGCCGCCGCCCACGTAGCGCGAGCCCAGGACGATGTCCGCCTCGGCGCTCGCCCGCAGCAGCACCGGCAGGTAGCGCGGGTGGTGGGAGAAGTCGGCGTCCATCTCCATGATCAGGTCGTAGTCCCGCTCGAGCGCCCAGGCGAAGCCGGCGAGGTAGGCCCGGCCCAGCCCCTCCTTGCCCGCCCGGTGGAGCACCTGGATCCGGGGGTTCACCTCGGCGAGGAGATCGGCGAGGTCGCCCGTTCCGTCGGGGCTGTTGTCGTCGACCACGAGGATCGAGAGCTCGCAGGGGAGGCTGTCGGTCTCGCGGAAGATCGACGCCGTCAGCGGCTCGAGGTTCTCGCGCTCGTTGTAGGTCGGCAGGATGATGAGGACGCGCTTGCCCTCCAGGTATCGCTTCATGATGGGGACTCTCCGGATGGGGGGATCAGCTCGGCGAGGGCGTCGGCGACGCGCTCGGCGGCCCCGGGCGCTCCGAGGCGGCGGCGCACCTCGGCGAGGCCCTCCCGGAGCTCGGCGTGGCGCGCGCCTCCCGGGAGGATGGCCTCGAGATCGGCGGCGATGGCCTCGGGGGTGGCGTCGTCCTGGAAGCGCTCCGGGACCAGGCCCGCCTCGGCGATCAGGTTCACCAGGGACCAGTGGGGGACGTCGACCAGCACGCCGGCCACCTTCCAGGCCAGCCAGCCGAAGCGATAGACGACCACCATCGGGGTGTCCTCCAGGGCGGCCTCGAGGGTGGCGGTGCCGCTCACCACGGCCGCGGCGTCGGCCACGGCGAGGACCCGGCGGGCGGGCACCTCGACCAGGCGCAGCCGCAGGCCCGGGGCGTGCGCGTCGATGAAGGTCTGGACGAAGGCGCGCTCGAGGGTGGGCGCGAGCGGGACGACGAAGGAGAGCTCCTCGTCGCGGCCGGCCAGGCGGCGGGCCGCCTCGAGGAGGGTCGGGAAGCAGCGCTGGATCTCTCCCCGGCGGGAGCCGGGCAGGAGCGCGACCACCCTGCCCCCGGCGGGCAGCCCGAGCGCCTCGCGCTGCTCGGCCTCGCTCGCGCGCAGCCCCTCGTCCTCCGAGCGCGCGTCGAGGAGCGGGTTGCCCACGTAGGTCGCCGCCACCCCCAGCTTCTCGTAGATCTCCTGCTCGAAGGGGAAGATCACCAGCATCCGATCGACGAAGCGGCGGATCGTCTTCGCCCGTCCCGAGCGCCAGGCCCAGAGCGTGGGCCCGATGTAGTAGAGCACCTTCACCCCACGCCGGTGCAGCTTGCGGGCGAGGCGCAGGTTGAGGTCGGGGCTGTCGATCAGCAGCGCGGCGGCCGGCCGCCGCCGCCGGACCTCGCCGAGCAGCCGGCGCACGATGCCCAGGATCCGGGGCAGGGCCACGACCACGTCGCCGATCCCCATCACCGAGAGTTCCTCGGTCCGGGCGACGACCTCCACCCCCTCCGCTCGCAGGGCCGGCCCGGCGACGCCGAAGAAGCGCGGCGCCCCGGGGCGCGCGGCCAGGCGCCGCACCACCTCGGCGGCGTGTTGATCGGCGGAGGCCTCCGCCGCGACGATGAGGACCGAAACCTCCACGCTCCGCCTGATAGCGCAAGGTAGGCACCGGAGACCACGTCTCGCGGGCCCAGGGCCGCCTCGTCGAAAAGAAGGTGTCCGGAGGTGGGGTGCCCCGACGTAGAGTAGGGTGAAGCACGCTGGCGCTCTCATGGCCAAGATCCTCATCGTCGACGACCACGCTCCGACCCGGGAGCACCTGCTGGAACGGCTCCACGCCGAGGGCCACAGCCCCGTGGGCCTCCAGAGCGCCGCCGAGGGCTTCGAGGCGCTCGCCGAGAGCGACTTCGCCGCCGCGCTGATCTCCCTGGCGCTCCCGCCGCACGAGGGTGAGCACCTCGCCCGCAAGCTGCGGCGGGCCGAGGCCGGGGTGCCGGTGATCATCCTCGACATCGGCCACCGCGGTGCCCCCCGGGGAGTGCAGGCGATCCTGGAGCTCGGCGCCCACGGCTACGTCCCCGACCCCACCGACCACAAGGCGGTGATGGGCCGCCTCGCGCCCCTCCTGGCGAAGGCGGAGCGAGACGCCGAGGAGCGGCGCGCGGCCACCCCGCAGGGGCCGGCGGCCGGCGCCGCGGCCGAGGCCACGGTGGAGAGCGGTGAGCTCGAGCCCGGGCGGATGCCCACCCTCCTCCTCGCCTGCCGGGCGGCCCGCCGCAGCGGCGCGCTGCGCCTCATCGACGAGGGCGCCGAGCGGACGATCTACCTCCTGGAGGGCGCCCCGGTGGGCTTCCGCTCCAGCTTGCGCCGGGAGAACCTCGGTCCCTGGCTGGTGGAGCGGGGCCGGATCGACGAGGCCACCTACCAGTCCTCGCTGGAGGTGATGGCCGGAGAGGGGCTCTCCCAGACCGCGGCCCTGGTCGCGGTGGGCGCCCTCGAGGGCGGCGCCCCGGTCTACGACCTGCTGATCGAGCACGCCTCGGATCAGCTCGTCCGCGCCCTCACCCTGCGGCAGGGCCGGTACCGGATCGTCGAGAGCCTGGAGCTCGCCCGGGAGGTGCCCGCCCTCGAGCTCGACCTCCTCCCCCTCCTGCGCCAGGCCGCCCGCGAGAGCTACCCGGTGCGCTTCTTCCACGAGCGCCTCGGCGAGCAGATGGTGCGCTACCCCTACCGGACCGGGACCTTCGGGGCCGAGCTCAAGGCGATGGGCCTCTCCGCCAAGGAGCTCGCCTACGCCATGAAGATCACCGGCGAGGTCTCCACCCGGGAGCTGGTCGAGCAGGCCCGCGGCGAGCTGAAGGAGGCCCTCCTCCTGCTCTGGTTCTTCGACGCGGTGGGGGTGCTGCGCTACTCGGACGCGCAGCACCGCAGCGAGGACAGCGGCACCTACCGGGCCGCCCCGCGGGTCGGGCGCACGCTCAAGCCCCTCCCGGCGGAGCTGCGGGCCGACCTCACCGAGGAGGCCCTCTCGATCGTCACCGCCAGCTACTTCGGCGCGCTGGGCCTCGACATCACGGCCAACGCCGACTCGGTGGAGATGGCCTACCACGAGCTGGCCACCCGCTTTCACCCGGAGAGCTATCCGGAGAACGACCTCACCGATGTCGAGGACCTCTTCCAGACGGTGCAGGACAAGGTCGGCGCCGCCTACCGCGTCCTCTCGGTGCCGGAGAAGCGCAAGGCCTACCTGAACTTCCTGCTCTCCCGGCAGGAGGTGAAGCACCGCCGCGGGCCGGTGAACATCGAGGCCGAGATCCTCCTGCGCCGCGGCATCAACGCCATCGCGGCGATGGACTGGACGGGCGCCGAGCGCGCCTTCCAGGAGGCCGCGTCGCTGAACCCGCGGGAGCCCGAGTACCACTGCTACCTGGCCTTCGCCTCCTACAAGGCGGGCCGGGGGGCGGCCGCGGAGCGCGCCCGGGGGCCCCGCAAGGTGCTGCAGAAGGCGCTCTCCCTCGACCCCGGCATGGAGCAGGCCCTGGTCCTCCTGGGCATCATCGAGCAGGAGTGCGGCGACGACCGCTCGGCCCGGCGGCGCTTCCTCGACGTGCTCAAGGCCAACCCCCGCTCGGTGACCGCCAAGGCCGCCCTGCAGCGCCTCAACCGCGTCGTCCCGAAGGACCAGCGCTAGCCCGCGCGGGCGAAGGCGACGAGGGCGATCTTGGGTCCCCGGGCCGCCTCGAGGAGCGCCTCGCGCTCGAGGAGCAGGGTGGTCCCGGCCTCGAAGGCCAGCACACTCCCCTCCCCCGCTCCCTCACCGACGAGGGAGGTGATGGTCTCCGGCCCCACCGCCGGCTGGTCGAAGCGCAGGTCCTGGCCGGGCTTGGAGGCCTTCACCACGACCACCGCGCCGCCGGCCTGGGCGACGCCCCGGCGGATGCAGGCGTCGGTGCCCTCGGTGGCCTCCACCGCCAGGACCACGCCCTCGCGGATCACCACCACCTGACCGATGTCGAGGGCCCCCACCTTCGCCAGCACCTGCCGTCCCAGCTCGATGTCGTCCCGCTCCCGCGCCGAGGGCTTCCTCGCGCCCAGCACCCCGGGCTCGACGGTGAGGTCCGGGGCCAGGCTGGTGGCCGGCAGCAGCACGATCCCCTTCTCCTCGAAGGCGCCGGCCACCGCGCGCAGGACCCGATCGTCACCGCGGGAGGTCGCCAGCTTCGCCAGCACCTTGGCGCCGAGGAGATCGGGGACCGCGTCGCGGAAGAAGCGCACCTTGGTCACCCCCCCGGCGAAGGAGGCGCGCTCCACGCCGGCGGCGACGAAGGTGTCGCGCATCTTGCCCAGCTGGCCGAGGCGGACCCAGGTGACCTCGTCGGCGACCTCCTCGATGCTCGGGTCGGTCTCTCCCTCGATGGCGACGGCGACGGTGCGGCCGCCCGCGGCGCGCACCGAGCGGGCGACCAGCCGGGGGAGCACCCCGTTGCCCGCGACGATGCCCACCGGGCGCGGCGTGCCGCCCGCCTCGCTCAACGCGCGATCCCTCGCTCGCTCTGCTCGACGAAGTCGATGAGGTGCGCCACCTCCGGATCGTCCCCGAACTCGGCCCGCGCCTGCGCGATCGCCTCCCGCAGCCCGGCCCCCGAGCGGAAGAGCTCCTTGTAGGCCGCCTTGATCCCCTTGATCGAGGCCTCGGAGTAGCCGTGGCGCTTGAGGCCCACGGTGTTGAGGCCGACCAGGGAGGCGCGGTCGCCCTGCACCGTGCAGTAGGGGGGCACGTCCATGGCGACCATCGAGCCGCCGGAGACGAAGGCATTCTTGCCCACCCTCACGAACTGGTGCACCGCCGAGAGGCCGCCGAGGATGATGTGATCCTCCAGGGTGACGTGCCCCGCGAGGGTGGCGCCGTTGGCGAGGATGTTTCCGTCGCCGAGGATGCAGTCGTGGGCGATGTGGGCGTAGGCCATCACCAGGTTGCCGTCCCCCAGGCGGGTGACGCCGCCGCCGCCCTCGGTGCCGATGTGGAGGGTGGCGAACTCGCGGATGACGTTCCTCGCCCCCACCTCCAGGCGGGTGGGCTCGCCGGCGTACTTGAGGTCCTGGGGCACGAAGCCCACCGCGGCGTGGGGGAAGATCTTGCAGCCGGGCCCGAGGGTGGTGTGGCCGTCGACGACGGCGTGGGCGCCGACCTCGCAGCCCTCGCCGAGCACGACGTGCTCCCCGATGATGGCGTAGGGACCGACGCTCACGCCCTCGCCCAGGGTCGCCCCCCCGGCGACGATCGCGGTGGGGTGCACGGCGGTGCTCATGGCGCGCCCTCGTCCTTGGGCTTGATCATGGCCAGCAGGGTGCACTCGGCCGCCCGCTCACCGTCCACGGTGGCCACGGCCTTCTGCCGCCAGATGCGCCCCTTCTGCCGGACCATCTCCACCTCCAGCTCGAGGCGATCCCCGGGGATCACCGGGCGGCGGAAGCGCACGTCGTCCATGCCCATCAGGTAGATGTGGTTCTCGGCGGCCTCGTAGTGCGAGGTCTCGTAGGCCAGCAGGGCCGCCGCCTGGGCCATGGCCTCGCAGATCAGCACGCCGGGCATCACCGGCCGCTCGGGGAAGTGCCCGTTGAAGAAGGGCTCGTTCGCCGTGACGTTCTTGTAGGCCTTCAGCCGCTTGCCCGGCTCCACCTCGCTCACCCGATCCACCAGCAGGAAGGGGTAGCGGTGAGGAAGGATCTCGCGGATTCGATCGATGTCCATGGGTCCTCGCTTGGGAGCGCGGGGAAGGGTTCAGTCCTCGTCCTTCCGGGTGGCGCGCCCCTCCAGGGCGCGGACCCGGCGAAAGAGCTCCGGCAGGCGGTTCAGGGCGGCGCTGGCGCGCAGCCAGGTCGCGTGGGGCCGGGCCGGATAGCCGGAGTAGGTCTCGCCCGCGGGCACGTCGCCGATCACCCCCGCGCCCGCCCCGACCCGGGCTCCATCCCCGACCTCGAGGTGACCGGCCAGCCCGACCCCGCCGGCGAGGACGACGCCCGCGCCGAGGGTGGTGCTGCCGGCCATCCCCACCTGGCCGCAGAGGATCGAGAGGGGGCCGACCTGGCAGTTGTGGCCGACCTGGACCTGGTTGTCGATCTTGGTCCCGCGGCCGATGAGGGTCTCGCCGGTGGTGGCGCGATCGACGCAGCTGCCGGCGCCGATCTCGACCTCGTCCTCCACCCGGACGATGCCGACCTGGGGCACCTTGTGGTGGCGCGGCCCCTCCTCGCCCTGCTCCAGCACGTAGCCGAAGCCGTCGGCCCCCAGCACCGCGCCGGCGTGGAGGATCACCCGGTCGCCGACGATGCAGCGCTCCCCCACCACGCTGTGGGGGTGCAGGAGACAGTCGGCGCCCACGCTCGCGCCGGCGCCGACGTGGGCCTGCGGCATCAGGACGGTCCCCGCGCCGACCCGCGCGCCGGGGCCGACGTAGGCCAGCGGCCCCACGGTGGCCGCGGCGTCGACCTGCGCCTCGGGATCGACGAAGGCCCGCGGATCGATGCCCGCGGCCGGCCGGGAGCGGGGGTGGAAGTGCTCCAGGGCCAGGGCGTAGGCGAGATCCGGCTGGGCGCAGACGAGGAAGGTGCGCCCCGCAGCCCGCTCCCCCAGCGCCGCCACGGTCTCGGCGGTGCAGAGCACGGCCCCGGCCTCGCTCGCCTCCAGCGCCGCCCAGTAGCGGGGGTTCTGGTAGAAGGCGAGCTCCGAGGGCCCGGCGGACTGCAGGCCCGCAGCGCCCGAGAGGAGGCGCTCGCCCTCCCCCTGCACCTGCGCACCGAGGCGCCCGGCCAGCTCGGCCGCGGTGAGCGTACGCTCCCCCACGCGCGGGCCTCTACTTGCCTGCGGGCTTCTTCTTGTCGCCGCCGGCGGCCGGCTTCGCGAAGCGCGCGTTGAACTTGCGGATCAGCTCGTTGGTCAGATCGAGGGCGGGGGTGGCGAAGACCACGCCGGCGTTCTTCTCGACGATCATGTCGAGGTCGTTCGCCTCGGCGATCTCCCGCAGGACGATCTCCATCTTGGCGAAGATCTTCTCGGTGAGCTCCTGCTCCTGCTTGGAGAGCTCGCCCTGGAGGGTCATGTAGGTCTGCTGCAGCTCCATGAAGCGGCGCTGGAGCTCGGACTCCTTCTCGGCGCGCTTCGCGGGATCCATCACCGAGGACTGCTTGTCGAGCTCCTCCTTCAGCTGGCGAAGGGACTCCTGCTCACCGTCGAGGCGCTGCTGCTTCTTGTCGAACTCCTTCTTGAGCTTCGCCTTGGCGGCGCGGCCCTCGGAGACCTCGAGGAGCGCCCGCTGAAGGTCGACGTAGGCGACGTTGGTGGCCCGGGCCGCCCGCGGCAGCAGGAGGGCGAGGGCGAGGGCGAGGAGAGCGAACTTCTGCGAGTACCTGGACATGAGAGACCTTTCGATGGGTTCGGTGCGAACCGGCGCGGGGCGCAAACCTACTGCCGCCGACGAAGCATCGTCAACGAAGCGTTAGAAGGCGTTCCCCACCATGAATTCAAAGCGAATGCGCTGATCCTGCGGGTTCCGGTCGAGGCGCCGGTAGAGCGGGATGCCCCACTCGAAGCGCAGCGGGCCGATGGGCGAGAACCAGCGGATGCCGAAGCCCACCGAGTGGAACATCCCGAGGGGCAGATCGTACTGCTCGTCGGTGAACCAGGGCGCCTCCGTGGCGTAGGCGTTGCCCGCGTCGTAGAAGACCACGCCGCGGATCCCGACGGGGGGCAGGAGGGGGAACTCCAGCTCGAGGTTGAAGACCGCCTGCTTGTTGCCGCCCACCGGGAAGTCGATGGTGGAGGTCAGGGGGTCAGCCCCGCCGGGCATCTTCCGGGTGGGCGAGAGCGTCCGCAGCGGGTAGCCGCGGATGTTGAAGACGCCGCCGAGGAAGTAGCGCTCGGAGCCCGGGTACTCGTCCTCGTCTCCGAGGATCATCCCCAGCTCGCCCTTGAAGCGGAAGACCACGCCGAAGGGCAAGGGATGGAAGAAGCGGGAGACCAGGGAGAGGCGCTGGAACTTGTTCTGGGAGAAGAGTGGCGCCTTCCCGGCGGCCACCTCGGCCGAGAGCGTGTGGTACTGGCCGCGGGTCGGGAAGAGGCGGTTGTCCCGGGTGTCGTAGGAGATCGTCCCCTTGAGGCTGGAGGTGATGCCTCCGCCGTAGAAGTCCGAGTCCACGGCCCCGTCCGACGCGGAGACGTTCACGTCCTCGAGGGTGTAGGTGCCGAAGACCCGCAGGTCGTCGACCAGCTCGTAGCCCCAGGTGAGGTTCCCGCCGCGCGAGCTGCGGATGAAGTTGAAGAAGTCCGAGCGGGTGTTCTGCGCGCCGAAGGCGAAGGTCCACTTCGTGTCGAGGAAGTAGGGCTCCATGAACTGCAGCTGGAAGATGTTGCGCAGCTTGGAGAACATCCACTGGAAGGAGATCGACTGCCCGCGCCCGAAGAGGTTGTCGTGGGCGATCTGGGCGGTGACCAGCAGGCCCTCGCCGGTGGAGACGCCGGCGCCGACCTGGAAGGTGCCGGTGGGCCGCTCCTTCACCTGGAGGTCGAGGATGATCTGGTCGTCGGCGCTGCCCGGCCGGGTGGAGAGCTCGACGTTCTCGAAGTAGCCCAGGGCCTGCACCCGCTGCTGGGAGAGGGTGATCCGGCTGCCGCTGTAGAGGTCTCCCTCGTCGATGCGGAACTCGCGGCGGATGACCTTGTCCCGGGTGCGGGTGTGGCCGTGGATCTCGATGCGCTCGACCCGGACCTTCTTGCCCTTGCGGACCTCGAGATCGAGGTCGATGGTCTTCTCCTCCGGGTGGACCTGGGTCAGGGGCGTGACCTGGACGAAGGCGTAGCCCTCGTCCCGGTAGCGCGCCTGGAGGGCCATGATGTCCTCGCCGAGCTTGGAGCGGACGAAGAGCTCTCCCGGCTCCTGGCTCATCCGCCCGATCAGCACGTCCCGCTCCTCGAGGAGGTCGCCGCTGACCTCGAGGGTGCCGATGGTGTAGGGCTCGCCCTCCTCCACCGTGACCGTGACGAAGAGGTACTTCTTGTCCGGAGAGAGGGCCAGGCGCGGCTTGCCCACGTTCACGTTGATGTAGCCGCGGTCGTAGTAGACCGCGCTGATCCGCATCAGATCGCGCTCGAAGGCCTCCTCCTGGTAGGTGCCGCTGCTGGTGAAGAAGGAGAAGAGCCCGCCCTCGCGGGTCTCCATCACGCTCTCGAGCTCCTTCTCGGAGACCGAGTGGTTGCCGACGAAGCGGATCTCCTTCACCTCGACCTTCGAGCGCTCGTTGACCTCGAAGACCACGTCCACGCTGGCCTCGCCCTCGATGGGGACGATGCGGTGGTTCACCCGCGCCAGGTAGAAGCCCTTCTCCCGGTACTTGGCCTCGAAGGCCTTCTCGCTGCTGGCGATCGTCGAGGGATCGAGGATCGCGTAGGTCTTCACCTCGAGGAGCTCGTCGAGGTCGTCCTTGGAGAGCTCGTCGATGCCCTCGTAGCGCACCTGGCGCACCGCCGGCTTCTCCTTCACCCGGTAGACCAGCACCGATCCGGCGCCGGCCTCGAGCCCCGCCTCGGAGGCGGAGAGGAGGACGACCTCGATGTCGTCGAAGTAGCCCAGGCTCCAGAGCGCCTGGAGGTCGGTGCGGACGCGCTCGGCGTCGAGCTCGCTCCCGGCCCGGCTGCGGACCTCGGAGAGCAGGGCGGTGGACTCCACCCGCAGGTTGCCCTCGACCCTCACGTCGGCCAGCGGCCCGGCCTCGAGGGGGCTCTGGGCCAGGGCCCCGAGGGGGGCGAGGAGCAGGACCGCGGTGAGCAGGCGGTGCCTCATGCAGCCTCCAGGATGCGTCCCTCTTCGATGGAGAGACGGCGCGGCATGCGGGCCGCGAGCGAGGGGTTGTGGGTGACCACCAGGACCGTCGTGCCGAGCTCGCGGTTCACCTCGGTGATGAGGTCGTGGATGCCCTCGGCGGTCCCCTCGTCGAGGTTGCCGGTGGGCTCGTCGGCCAGCAGGAGGCGGGGCGAGAGCACCAGGGCCCGGGCCAGGGCCACCCGCTGCTGCTCGCCGCCGGAGAGCTCGCCCGGCTTGTGCTCCAGGCGATGGGAGAGCCCCACCCGATCGAGGATCTTGGCGGCCAGCCCGCGGGCCTTCTCCCGGTCCATCCGCTGAGCGAGGGCCGGCATCATGGTGTTCTCCAGGGCCGTGAACTCCCGCAGCAGGTAGTGGAACTGGAAGACGAAGCCGATGGTCTGGTTCCGGAACGAGGCCAGCTCGGCCTCGTTGCGCTCGAAGACGTTGACGCCGTCGAAGGTGATCTCGCCCCGGGTGGGGGCGTCGAGGGTGCCGAGGACCTGCAGGAGCGTGCTCTTGCCGACGCCGGACTTGCCGGTGATCGAGGCGAGGTCGCCCCGGCCGATCTCGAGGTCCACGCCCCGCAGCACCGGGATGTGGCGCCCGAGGAGCTGGTACTCCTTGTGCAGATCGCGGATCCGGACGAAGGGCTCACTCATCGCGCAGGCCCTCCACCGGGTGCACCCGGCTGGCGGTGACGCTCGGGTAGATGGTCGCCAGGTAGGAGAGCACCACCGCGATGATGCAGACCAGGACGATCTGGTTGGGGACGATCCGTACCGGCAGGGTGTCGATGTAGTAGACGTCCGGATCCAGGCCGATGATGCCGCTGGCGATGATGGCGCAGGTACCGAGGCCCAGGGCCAGCCCCAGGATGGTGCCGATGACGCCCACCACCAGGCCCTCGAGGACGAAGACCTTCATCACCGAGGCGCTCGGAACGCCCATCGACTTGAGGATGGCGATCTCCTTGCCCTTCTCCATCACCATCATGATCAGGGTCGCGAGGATCACGAAGGAGGCCACCAGGACGATGAAGGCCAGGATGACCGCCATCACCAGCTTCTCCAGCTTCAGCGCCGAGAAGAGGTTGCGGTTCATCTCGCCCCAGTCCTTCGTGTAGTAGGGGTAGCCCTCGAGCTCGGTGACGATCCGGTGGGTGATGGCCCGCGTGTCGTCGATGTCGTCCACCTTCAGCTCGAGGCCGGTGACCGCGTCCTCCATGTCGAAGAAGCGCTGAGCCTCGGTCAGATCGATGTAGGCGAACTTCGAGTCGTACTCGTACATCCCCGTGTAGAAGATGGTGGCGACCCGGAAGGCCTTGGTGCGCGGCACCGGGCCCATCGGCCCCATCTCCTCCGAGAGGGGCGAGATGACGTTGATGGTGTCCCCCAGGAAGACCCGCAGGGACTTGGAGAGCTCGCGGCCGATGGCGATGCCGGGCAGCACCGGCCTCTCCCCCGCCTCCTTCGTCCCCTCCTCCGGGAGGCCGCCGACCTCGTCGGGCTCCTCGTCCAGGTCGAGGGTGGGCAGCGGGTTGCCGGCCTCGGGGTGGGCCTTCAGGTAGGCGTCCAGCTCCCCCGGCCGGGCGAGCAGATCGAAGGTGCCCCCGTTCGGCTCGACGTTCCTCGGCAGGTCGCTCACGTCGCCGAGGTGCTCGCCGTCGACGCCCTTGAGGAGCACGCCGTCGACCTGCTTGCGGGAGGAGACCATCACCTGGCCCAGGATGAAGGGGCTGACCCCCTCCACCTGCCGCACGCCGCGCACCTGCTCGGCGATGGCCTCGTAGTCCTCGAAGGCCGAGGCGTAGCGCAGCACCACCGCGTGGGTGTTGGTGCCCAGGATCTTCTGCTTCAGATCGTCCTCGAAGCCGCTCATCACCGAGAGGACGACGGTGAGGCACCAGACGCCGAGGGCCACCGCCAGGATGGAGAGGTAGGTGATGAAGGAGAGGAAGGCCGTCCGCTTCTTCGACATCAGGTGGCGGCGGGCGATGAACCACTCGTAGCCGAAGGAGAGGTCCAGGGCGCCGGCGCCCCCGAGGAGGTAGGCGACGCTGCTGCCGAGGAAGGCGGCGAAGTAGACCCCGAAGGCCGCCCCGGCGGCGGCGCCGATGGAGCCCCCGAGGGTCAGGGGCTCCTCGCCGCTGAAGGGCGCCGGGGAGAGGCCCCGGGCGAGGTGGAGCGCGGTGACCAGCAGGGCGAGCCCGACGAAGGTGACCAGGAAGATCACCTGGTGCTCGGCGACGCAGAGCTTCCGGCCGAAGCGGCCGAGGCCGAAGCCCCCGAGGGCCGCGAGGAGGCCGCCCAGCCCGATGGCCGAGATGAGGGCCAGGTCGGCGCTGGTCTCGAAGCGGTGGTAGAGGACGAAGCGCAGGAGCGCGGCCAGCCCGAGGGCGAGGCCCGCGGACACCACCCCCAGGAGCAGCACGAGGACGTCGAAGCGATGGGGGCGGCCGCCCCGCGCCTTGCCCGGCGGCACCACCGGCAGCGAGGGCCGGCTCCCGCCGGCCGGGCCGGCCTCGGCCGCGGGCGCGCCGCTCTGGGGGGCGGGGAGGCTCACTCGCCGGCGCCCTCGCTGGGCCGGAGCAGCGGGAAGAGGATCACGTCGCGGATGGAGGCGGCGTCGGTGAGGAACATGATCAGCCGATCGATGCCGATCCCCTCCCCCGCCGTCGGCGGCAGGCCGTGCTCGAGGGCCGTGATGTAGTCCTCGTCGTAGTCCATGGTCTCGTCGGCGCCCTCGGCCTTGGCGGCCATCTGGGCGGCGAAGCGCTCCCGCTGGTCGTCCGGATCGTTCAGCTCGTTGAAGCCGTTGGCGATCTCCCGGCCGCCGACGATCAGCTCGAAGCGGTCGGTCAGGGCCGGATCGGCGTCGTTCTTCCGGGCCAGGGGCGAGACCTCGACCGGGAAGCCGGTGACGAAGGTCGGCGCGATCAGCCCGGCCTCGACGGTCTCCTCGAAGAGGACCGCCAGCAGCTCGCCCGCCGTGAGCCGGTTCAGGGACTTGTGGAGCGCATCGTCCTCGACGACGGCTCGCGCCCGCTCGCGCAGCTTCTCGGCGTCGAGGAGGTCCTCGGCCGTGAGCATCTCGTTCTTCTCGAGCACCAGCTCCCGCATGGTGCGGCGGGGCCAGCCGGGGGAGAAGTCGATCTCCTGGCCCTGGTACTCGATCACGTAGGGGGCGTCCGCCTTGCCCACGCCGAGGTGCTTCACCAGCCCGCAGCAGAGCTCCTCGGTGAGCTGGCAGAGCTCCTCCCAGGTCGCGTGGGCCCAGTAGAACTCGAGCATCGTGAACTCGGGGTTGTGCCTCGGCGAGAGCCCCTCGTTGCGGAAGTTCCGGCCGATCTCGTAGACCCGCTCGAAGCCGCCGACGACCAGCCGCTTCAGGTGCAGCTCCGGCGCGATGCGCAGGTTCAGATCGAGGTCCAGCGCGTTGTGGTGGGTCTTGAAGGGCTTGGCCGTCGCGCCGCTGACCAGCGAGTGCATCATCGGCGTCTCGACCTCGAGGAAGTCGCGCTCGTCGAAGAAGCGGCGGATCCAGGAGACGGCCTGCGAGCGCAGGCGGAAGGCCTCGCGCACCTCGGCGTTGGAGATGAGGTCGAGGTAGCGCTGGCGGTAGCGCTGCTCCTTGTCGGTGAGGCCGTGCCACTTCTCCGGCGGCGCCCGCAGGGCCTTGGTGAGCAGGGTGAACTCCTCGGCCAGCACCGCCCGGTCGCCCCGGCGCGTCTTGAACTGCGGACCCGAGATGCGCAGGGTGTCACCCAGATCGGCCTTCTTGTAGACGTCCCAGTCGGAGCGCCCGTCGGCGGAGAGGAGGTCCTTCTTCAGGAAGGCCTGGCCCTCACCGAAGGAGCGGTCGCGGAAGCGCACGAAGGCACCCTTGCCGAAGTCGCGGATCGCGAGGATGCGGCCGGCCAGCTCGTAGCGCGGCGCGTCGGCGGCGAGGCCCGCCTCCTCCGGCAGATCCTCGATCTCCGCCACCGCGGCCCCGAGGTCGGCCAGGGTGTGCCCGACCGGCCGGGCGGTCCCGAAGGGGTGCACGCCCAGCTCTCGCAGCGCCTCGGCCTTCTGCCGGCGGACCTCGACCAGCTCCTCGGCCCTCTCGCTGCTCTTCTCGCTCATGTCGTTTCCTTGGAAAATCAGAGGCTTACGCGCCAAGTTGCGCGGCGCGCACCCTAGCCCGCAGCGCGACGGTGGTCAATGGCGTACACTGCCCGCCTCGATCAACCCGCAAAACCCCCCATGTCCGTCTTTCGACTCACCTTTCTCGGCACCTCGGCAGCCCAACCAACGGCCCGCCGAAATCTTTCCGCCACGGCCCTCCGGGTCCACGGAGACCACATCCTCCTGGACTGCGGGGAGGGCACCCAGCGCCAGATGCTGCGCTACGGGACCGGCTTCGCCACCGGCCTGGTGCTCTTCACCCACTTCCACGCCGACCACTACCTGGGGATCATCGGGCACCTGCGGACCCTGGCCATGAACGGCCGGGAGGCGCCCCTGACCCTCCACGGGCCCGGCCCCACCCTCCAGTCCCTCCTGGCCCGGCTCATCCACCTGGGCTTCCGGAACATGCCCTTCCCCCTGGAGCTCGAGACCCTGGAGGACGGCCAGGTGCTCGACCGCGGGGCCTACACCATCCAGGCCGTCCGGATGCTGCACCGCACCCCCACCCTGGGCTACGTCTTCCGCGAGCCCCCGCGCCCCGGCCGCTTCGATCCGACGGCCGCCCGGGAGCTCGGGGTCCCCGAGGGCCCCCTCTTCGGGCGCCTGCAGAAGGGCGAGACCATCACCCTCCCCGACGGCAGGCAGATCGAGCCCGGGCAGGTCCTGGGTCCCTCCCGTCCCGGCCGCAAGGTGGCCTTCTCCGGGGACACCGGCCCCTGCGACGCCTTCGCCGAGGCCGCCGCCGGCGCCGACCTCATCGTCCACGAGTCGACCTTCGGGGACAGCGAGCTGATGCGCGCGAAGGAGACCACCCACAGCACGGCCCGCCAGGCCGGTGAGATCGCCGCGCGGGCCGGGGCCCGGCAGCTGGTGCTGACCCACTTCTCCAGCCGCTACGACCACACCCCGGAGCTCCTCCGGGATCAGGCCGCCGAGGTCTTCGGCGGGGAGATCGTCTGCGCTCACGACGGGCTGACGATCGAGGTGCCCTATCGGGCTTGAGCTGTCAGCTGTCAGCTATCAGCTCTGCCGTGCTGAACCGATCCACTGCGACCGATCCTCGGCCGAGACAACCACCGGCAGGCGCTCTTGGCTTCGGCCAGGCTGACAGCTGACAGCTGATAGCTGACAGCTCTAGTCGGACGGGGCGCCCTGCCCCATCAGGAAGGCCTGGATGAAGCCATCGAGGTCGCCGTCGAGCACCCGCTGGGGGCTGCCGTTCTCGAAGCTGGTCCGGTGGTCCTTCACCATCTGGTAGGGGGCCAGGACGTAGGAGCGGATCTGGGAGCCGAAGGAGATCTCGGCCTTGGAGGCCTCGACCTTCGCCCGCTCCGCCTCCCGCTTCTGGATCTCCAGCTCGTAGAGGCGGCTCTTGAGGATCTTCAGGGCCATGTCCCGGTTCTTGTGCTGGCTGCGCTCGTTCTGGCAGCTCACCACGATGCCGGTCGGCATGTGGGTCATCCGCACGGCCGAGGAGGTCTTGTTCACCTTCTGGCCGCCGGCGCCCGAGGCCCGGAAGACGTCCACCCGGACGTCCTCCTCCCGAACCTCGATGGCGATGTCGTCGTCGATCTCGGGGCTGACGTAGACCGAGGCGAAGGCGGTGTGGCGCCGGCCGGCGGCGTCGAAGGGAGACATCCGCACCAGGCGGTGCACCCCGGCCTCGGCCTTGAGGTAGCCGTAGGCGTAGTCGCCCTGGACGATGAGGGCGGCGGACTTGATGCCGGCCTCCTCGCCGTCCTGGCGGTCCGCCAGCTCCACCTTCCAGTCGTTGCGCTCGGCGAAGCGCCCGTACATCCGCAGGAGCATCTCGGCCCAGTCCTGGGCGTCGACCCCACCCGCGCCGGAGTTGATCGTGACGATGGCGTTGCGGCCGTCGTCCTCACCGGAGAGCATCCGCTGGAACTCCAGGGCCACGACCTGCTGCTCGCCGATCCGCACCTGCTCGGCGACCTCGGCGTACTGGCTCTCGTCGCCCTCCTCGCGGGCGAGCTCGAAGAGCACCTCGGCGTCCTCGACGACCCCGCGGGCCTTCTCGTAGCCCGCGACGGTGGACTCCACCCGCGACTTCTCCTTGAGCAGGGTCTGCGCCGCGTTCTGGTCGTTCCAGAAGTCGGGGGCCGCGGCGAGCTTCTCTATCTCCTCCAGGCGAGCCTTGCGCGTGGGGAGGTCAAAGGTACCTCCCGAGCTCGTCGAGCCGGCGGGAGAGATCCTCGAGGCCGTCCTTGATCTCGGATGCGATCAGCATGGGGAGCCTCATAACACGCCACGGCCGGTGCGTCCCCTCCTCGCCTGCGCGGCCGCCCGCCCAAGCCCCACGAGGGTCCCCAGGACGCAGAGCCAGGCGAAGAGGTCCCCGGTCACGAGGTAGGGGGTGCGGATCGAGAGCAGGGGGACCTCGGCCACGAGGTGGTCGGGGGGCAGCTTCCCGGCGGCCTCGATCCGGTCCCCCTCGTCGGCGGCGAGGCCGAGGCGGGTCTGCTGGAGGATCACCCCCGCGGGATCGACCACCGCGCTCACCCCGGTGTTGGCCGCCCGCACGAGGAAGCGGCCGTTCTCGACGGCGCGCAGGGTGACGATGCGCAGGAACTGGTGGGGCGCGGAGGAGGCGCCGTACCAGGCGTCGTTGCTGGTGTTCACCAGCAGGTCGGCGCCGTCGCGCACCAGGCCCCGGGAGACCTCGGGGAAGATCGCCTCGTAGCAGATCAGCTGCCCGAGGCCGGCCTCTCCCCCACCCTCCAGCGGCAGCCGCAGGGGCTGGATGGGCGCGCCGGGGACGAAGCTGCCCAGGCCCGGCACGACCTGCCGCAGGGGCAGCAGCCCCTCGAGGGGGACGTACTCGCCGAAGGGCAGGAGGCGCGACTTCTCGTGGGTCCCCAGGAGCGAGAGGTCGGGCCCCACCAGCCAGGCCACGTTCCGCCGCCGGGGGCCCCGCTCCGTCGCGTGCCGGGTCGTGCCGGAGAGCAGGTAGTGGGCGGAGCCCGCCCGGAGCAGGCGCCGCAGCTCGGGCCGGGCCTGGAAGTCGACCTCCTCGAAGGGCCCGGGCCAGGCGGCCTCGGGCCAGATCACCAGCTGCGCCCCCTCGCGGGCGAGGGACTCGGTGAGGGGCAGGTAGGCCTTCAGGACGAAGGCGCGGCGCTCCTCCTCCCGGTTGCGGATGCGCTGATCGATGTTCCCCTGCACCAGGGCGACCTTCAGGCGAGGGGCGCCCTGCGCCGCCTCCTCCAGGTGGGCCCGCCAGGCGGCCGAGTAGATCGCGGCGCCGGTGATCCCGCCGAGGGCGAGGCCCAGGCCCAGGAGCACCCTCCCGCGGGAGAGCGCCCCCGGGCGGCGGCGCCAGGCGATCAGGGCCTCGGCCACCGCGCCGTTCACCAGGGCCAGGAGCGCGGCCACGAGGTAGACCCCGCCCAGGGAGGCGATCTGCACCAGCGAGGGGGTGCGGGAGAGGGTGTGGCCCAGGCTGCACCAGGGGTTGCCGGTGAGGAGGTGATTGCGCGCCAGCTCGCTGGCGGTCCAGGCCAGGGGCAGCGCCAGGTAGAGCGGCCAGCGCAGGCGCTGGCGCAGGGTCCGGACGGCCCCCAGGGCGGCGGCCCAGTAGAGGGCGCAGTAGACGACCACCCCCAGGAGCAGCGGCAGGGCCTTCGCCAGCCCGAAGCCCCCGAAGCGCATGACGGCCAGGTCGATCCAGTAGACCGACGCCCCGAACATCACGCAGCCGGCGACGAGCCCCAGCGCGAGCGCCCGCCGCAGGTTGCTCCAGGCGACCTCGACCAGGAGGGGCACCAGGGCCACGAAGGCCAGGAGCTCCAGCCACCCCCCGGGGTCGGCGGGCTCGCCCTCCCCCGTGAGGACGAAGGGCAGCGCCGCGGCGAAGAGCAGGCCGCTGACGACCGCCGAGACCAGACCGGAGAGGGTCGAGGGCAAAGCCCTACTTCTTCTCGAACCAGCCGCTCTCGTCGAGGGCGCCGGCGTTCCCGGAGTCGGGCTTCTTCGCCGTGAGCGTCACCGCCCCGGCCGCGTCGGCCTCGCTCACCGAGAGGGACTCGACGGTGACCCCCGCCGCCGGCGCGGGCGCGACCTCGGCAGGCGCCGGCTCGAGGGCGGCGGGCGCGGGCACGGCGGCCGGGGCGCCCCCACCGTCGAGGTAGGCCTGCAGCGCGTCGCGCAGGATCGCGGAGGTGGTCCTCCCCTCCCTGCCCGCGGTGCTCTCGAGGGCCTCGAGCATCGTGCCGGGGAGCCGGAAGCCGATGTCCCGCACATCGGCGAGCGCGGCCTGCAGCGCCTCGAGGGCCGAGGCGGCGGTGCCGATCTTGAAGTCCTTGGCCCCGAGCATCTCGGTGACCTTCTTGGCCAGCTCGTCGGCGGTGTACCAGGAACCGTCCATGTGGACGGCCTCGCGATCGACGTCCAGGGTGAAGTCGCTCATGGCGGATTTCTAGCGAGTTCGCCGGCGGGTGTCACCCGCGCCGGGGCCGGGGATGCACCCGCTCGAGGAGGGCCCGCAGCTTGCGCTCCTCGGCGGCCATCACCCGGGCCTCGTCGTCCTCCTCGTGGTCGTGCCCGAGCAGGTGGAGGAAGCCATGGACCAGGAGGCGGCGCAGCTCCTCTCCGAGCCCCCGGTGCCGCTCCCGGGCCTGGCGCCGGGCCGTGGGCAGGGAGATGACCACGTCGCCCAGGATGCGGGGCTCACCGGCGGGCAGCTCGCCGAGGCCGTCCTGGGGGAAGGAGAGCACGTCGGTGGGCCGGTCCTTCTGCCGGTAGTCCCGGTTGAGCACCCGGATGGCGGGATCGTCCACGAAGAGGATCGAGAGCTCGGCGCGGCCGAGGTGCCAGGCCTTCAGCAGCTGCTGCCCGTCCCGCTTCACCGCGGGGAGGTCGAGGGCCGGATCCTTGAGCTCGGAGCTGACCAGGCAGGGCACCCTCGAACCTCGCGTCCCTACCTCAAGAGCCGAGGCGCTTGAGGGCCTCGGCGGCCTCGCCATCCGGCTTCTCGGGGACGGCCTCGGCGGCGCCCGCCTCGGGGGCGGCGGCCCGCTCGTCGTCGGCGATGGCCGGAGCGTCGTCCTTCGGCTCCTGCTCGGCGCCCGGGGCCTTCTCGGGGCCGGGTGCGTCCTTCGCGCTCTTCTTCCGGGATCCCTCCTTCGCGCCCTTCTTCTGGGGCGCGGCCTTCGCCTCCGCTCCCTCGCTCTCCCCGGTGACCGCCGGGGCGCCGGGGGGCGGCGTCTTGCTCCGCTTCACCTCGCCGTTCTTCGCCTCGGCCTTCTCCACCTTCTTCTCGCCGGCGCGGGGCGTGCTGCCGTTCTTCTCCTTCTCGGGCTTGGGGCGCTCACCCTTCTCGGCGGGCTGCTGGTACTCGGGGCGGGAGTGGTAGATGGCCTCGAGGCTGCCGGCGAAGCTGCGGGCGACTTCGTGCAGGTCCTTGAGGGTGATGTCGCACTCGTCGAACTGCCCGTCGGCGAAGCAGGCGTTGATCACCTTCTGGATCATCCCGAGGAAGCGGTCGCGGTTCGGCTCGGTGACGGTGCGGGCGGCGGCCTCGACCGAGTCCGCGATCATCAGGATGGCCGCCTCGCGGAAGCGCGGCTTGGGGCCGATGTGGCGGAAGGCCACCTCGGCCGGCGGCGCCTCGTCCTTCTTCTCGGCCTCCTCCTTCGCCCGGGTCCAGAAGTAGGACATCAGGCGAGTGCCGTGGTGCATGGGGATCATGTCCACGATCTGGCTGGGCAGCCCGGCCTCGCGCCCCATCTTGATCCCGTCGGAGACGTGCCGCCGGATGATGAGGGCGCTCATGCTCGCCGTGAGCTCGTCGTGCGGGTTCTCGCCCTTCTGGTTCTCGGCGAAGTAGCGCGGATTCCGGCCCTTTCCGATGTCGTGGTAGTAGGCGCCGACCCGGGCCAGGAGGGGGTTCGCCCCGATGGCCTCGGCCGCCGGCTCGACGATCGAGCCGATGACCATCGAGTGCTGGTAGGTGCCCGGCGCCGCAACCACCAGCTCCTTGAGCAGGCGGTTGTTCACGTTGGCCAGCTCGAGGAGCTTGAAGTCGGTGGTGTAGCCGAAGAAGCGCTCCACGAACCAGGTGAGCCCGAGGACCACGAAGGGCACCGTGGCGAAGGTGCTGGCCGCCGCGGCCGCGGCCACCGCCACCGACTGGAGGTGGGGGTTGGCGGTCATCAGGGAGAGGCCGATGGCCACGACCGAGCCGATGAGCCCGAGGACCAGGCCCGCCCTCCAGATGCTGCTGCGGTCCTTCGCCCGGCGCACCATGTCGGCGCCGACCGCGCTCACCGCGAAGACGTAGATGGTCATCGCCAGGGAGGCGTCGGCGAGCAGCCCCACGAAGACCGCGAGCACCGCGGTGAAGACCAGGGTGACCTCACCGGAGAGGACCAGCCTCACCAGGATCGGCGTCGCCGCCACCGGGATCGCGAAGAAGAAGGCCGCCGGCCCGACCTGGGGGAAGCGATCGGCGAGGGCGCTCATCAGGAAGATGCCGCCCTTGGCCGCCAGGAGGGTCCCGAGGAGGGAGACCACCAGGAAGATGAGGTCCTTCCGCGTGGGCTGGAAGCGCCAGACGCTGCCGTGGGCGAAGGAGAAGAGCGCGAAGGCGAAGAGGAGGGAGAGGAGCGCAGCGCCGGCGAAGTACTGGGGGCCCAGATCGCTGACCGCCTCCTCGCGCATGCCCTCGAAGATGAGGACGTGCCGCGCCTCGATGCGCTCGCCGTCACCGATGATCCGCTCGCCCCGGGCGACCTGGATCACCACCGGCTTCACGTCGGCGGCGGCCCGGTTGCGGCGGGCCTGGGTCTCGTCGGCGTTGTAGACGAGGTTCGCCCCGACCAGCCGCCGCGCCAGCCGCCGGACGACCTTCTGGGCCTCGTGGTCGGCGTCGGGGAGGAGCTCCTCGACCCGCCCGTTGAGCTTCTCCCGCACCGCGGCGACGTCGAGGATGCCGGTGCCGTCCACCTGGATCTTCCGCTCGAAGCGGGGGTCCCGCTCCGGGAGGCGCTGCACCACGATGGACTGGCCGGTGACCGCGGCGATCAGCTCCCGGTCGGCGACCACCAGGCGGTCCATGGCCTCCCGCACCAGCGAAGCGATCGCCTCCTCCACGGCCTTGGAGAAGCGCTGCTCGGCCAGGGTGGCGAACTCGTCCTCGTCGACCACCACCTGGAGGACCTGGAGGAACTCGGCCTTGTGCTCCTGGTAGGCGGCCTGCACCGCGGCGGGGTCGAGCACCTCGGCCTCTTCCTCCTCGCTACCCTCGCCCTCCTCCCGGGCGGCGCGCTGCGGGTCGTCCGCCTCACCTCTGCTCGCCGGGGCCGGCGCCTCCGGCGCCTCCAGGTCCTGGTGCGCGGCGCGCATCCGGCCGAAGGCCTCCTCGACCCGGCGCGCGGCGCGCCCCCCCATGGTGTGATCGTGATCGTAGACCGGCAGGACCGCGGCCCGGGCGGCCTCGGCCTTGACCTTGGTCGTCTCGTCGTCGGGGATGGTGTAGTCCCGGTCCGCCTTCACCACGCCGACCGAGAAGGTGCCGATGTCGGCCTCGTCATAGGAGACGTTGGGGCCGCTGCGGTCGGGCAGCAGCAGCCAGGCGCTGCCGGCGGTGAAGGCCGCGACGAGGAAGACGACGAGGAGCTTCCCCCCGGTCCCGGGCCCCTCGAGGACGTGACGCCACCCCTCGCGCAGGCGCTCGCGCCAGCTCGGCTTCTCGTCCGGCGTCTCGGCGGACTCGTTCTTGATCTGGGGGTTCATCGCTCTTCGGGGCCTCGCTCACGACCGTCCGAGGATCGGAATGGGCGCCCTCGCGCCTTCGAGGGGGCCTGAAGTGTGATCGTCCCCCCCTCTGGCAGGAAGTTCAAGCCCCACTCCGGGGGTTGGTCCCCTTGCCCGACTTGACAACGCTCCGCCGGCCCTTCTTTCCGTTGGAGCGGGCCTCGTAGGCTCGCACGATGCGCTGCACCAGGGGGTGGCGCACCACGTCATCGGGGCCGAAGTCGATGAAGGTGATCCCCTCGACGCCGTCGAGGATCTTCCTGGCCTCGCGCAGCCCCGAGGTGACGCTGCGCGGAAGATCGATCTGGGTGACGTCGCCGGTGATGACCGCCCGCGCCCCGAAGCCGAGGCGGGTGAGGAACATCTTCATCTGCTCGCTGCGGGTGTTCTGAGCCTCGTCCAGGATCACGTAGGCGTCGTTGAGGGTGCGCCCTCGCATGAAGGCCAGCGGGGCGACCTCGATCATGTCGCGCTCCATCATCTCGGCCGTCCGCTCGGGCCCGAGGAAGTCGTGGAGGGCGTCGTGCAGCGGGCGGAGGTAGGGGTTCACCTTCTCCTTCAGATCCCCCGGCAGGAAGCCCAGCCGCTCCCCCGCCTCGACGGCCGGCCGGCACAGCACGATCCGGGCGACCTCCGCGCGCTCCAGGCAGGCGACGGCGTGCGCCATCGCGAGGTAGGTCTTGCCGGTCCCCGCCGGGCCGATGCCGAAGACCACATCGGCCTGCCGCAGCGCCTCGACGTAGCGCCCCTGGTTCGGGGTCTTGGGCGTGATCCGCCGGCCCCGCGCGGTGGTGGCCACGACGTCGCAGAGCAGCTTCGAGACCTTCGCCTTCGGATCGTGGGCCAGGAGCGTGGCGAGGCGCTCGATGTCGTCGAGGTAGACGGTCTGCCCGGCGCGCACCACCGCCTCGAGCTCGACCAGCACCCGCTCGGCGCGATCCATCGCCCCGCGCTCACCGCCGAGGGTGATCGTCCTTCCTCTCACCCCGACCCGCGCGCCCGTGCAGCGCTCGACGCAGCGCAGGTGCTCCTGGTTCGGGCCGAAGAGCGCGGTGGCCAGCGAGGGGTCCGCCAGCTCGAGGGTCCGTTGGGTCGCGGTGCTCACGGAATGGGGGGGAGCAGCGTGTAGCGCTCGGCGCCGTCCTGCGGGGGCTGGTAGTACCAGGGGCGGGAATAGGGGTAGCGCAGGTCCCGCTCCGAGAGGAGGCGGGCCTTGACGAGCACCTCGAGGGCTTCGGGGTAGCGGCCTTCCTCCAGGCGGTAGACGGCGAGGGCCCGCTCCAGGTGCGCGGCCTGCTCGTCCGCGAGGGCCACCTGCCCCTCCCGCGAGGCCAGCGGGGTCCCGCGCTCGGCGAAGACGCTCATGCTCAGGTAGGCGCCCCCGGCGATGAGCCCCAGGACCACCACGCCCATCGCGACCTGGATCACCCCGCTGCGCAGCGCGCTCAGGGTGCCGCCGGCGGCGCCGGCCAGGGGCTTGCCCTTCTTGGCGGGCTCGATGCCCTGCAGGTAGCCGGCCTCGACGAGGTTGAGGAGCGACTTGCAGGTCTCGAACTCGCCGGCCCGCGAGCGGTCGATGATGTCCTGCACCGTCCGGCCGGGCTCGGCCAGGGTGAAGATCTTCCGCTCGTAGGCCCCGAGATCACCGAAGTCGCTCGACTCCTTCTTCGTGGAGCCGCCGCTCTCCATCTCGCCGAAGGCGGCGTCGAGATCGTCGTCGAAGCTCTCCTCGCCCTGACCCCCGCCGGCGACCTCCTCGGCCGCGCCCGGCAGCATCTTCAGCCGGTTGAAGGTCATGTCGTAGGAGGTGATCTTCTTCCGGACCATCGGCCACTCGTCGACCATCCGGAAGCCCTCCATGAGGACGTTCTCGCTGCGGATGGGGGAGATGGCCTCCTTGTCGTAGTCGACCTCGCCCTGCTCGAACTCGTAGGTGCCGTCCTTCCAGTGGAAGAGCCGGTAGAGGGTCTCGGTCGTCTGCAGCTGGTACATCTCCCGGAAGAGCTCCCGGGTGACCATGCCCTCGTCGACGAGGATGTCGCCGAGGCGGCGCAGGGTCTGGCGCTGCAGCTCCAGGGCGCGATCGAGCTGCTCCTGATCGAGGATCTCGGCCCGCACCATGATGCTGCCGAGCAGGTCCTTCTTGGAGCGGGTCGCCGACTCGGCCTTCACGACGTTGCCGTCGACGAAGTGGACGTTGACCGCGTTCTCCTTGTGGCGAAGGTGGAGCACGCCGGTCTTACCCTGCTGGCCGATCAGCTGCAGGATGTCGGCGATTCCGAAGTCCTTGAGGGTGCCGGTGAGTGCCATCGCTACTCGCTCTCGCCGCGGCCTATCGCCGCAGGACGCTCCAGAGGGAGACGATCCAGGAGACGCCCAGGAGGACGGCGCAGCCCGCCAGCCGCCAGGAGGGCAGCCCCCCGTCGGCCCAGAGCGCCGAGGGCACCGGACCGTTCCAGAAGAGCAGGCCCGTGAGCCCGAAGAAGAAGAGGAAGAGGAGGATCAGCCCGAGGACGAGCCGCTCGCCGAAGACCTGACCGAGGCCGGGCACCAGGATGCCCAGGAGCCGCTCCATCCGATCGAGGAAGACCTGGCGGCGGCGGATGGACTTCTCCTTGGCCATCCTGACCTCGGGCGCGACCAGGTCCTTCTTCTCGAAGACGTTGATGCACTGGCCGCAGAGCTCGCCCTGCGACTGTCGATCGCACTTCCGGCAGACCGGCCGCCCGCAGCGCTGGCAGGGGTCGGCCACCCCCAGGCGCTCCCGGAGGAAGCCGCCGAGGAAGAGGATGGCCATGGCGGCGAGGGAGAGCACCCAGGTGCCGATCTCCGGCAGGAGGCCGGCCAGGCGGGTGCGGACCTGCCAGGAGGGATCCTGCTCGCTGCCCTCCTCGAAGAGGATGGAGAAGTAGCTGCCGTCGAGGGGGAGGTCCGCGAGCGCCACGTTCACCCGGGGCTCGGTGTCGGGGTGGGCCTCGACCAGACTGCGATCGAGATCGAGGGCGCGCTTGCGCGCCTCCTGACCCTTGGCCAGCTCGGAGCGCTCGAAGAAGACCTTCGCCAGGTTGTGGTAGGCGGCGGCCGAGCCCCCGTCGAGGGAGACGGCCTTCTGCAGGGCGTCCTTCGCCTCGGCGTGCTCCCCCAGGACGAAGAGCACCACGCCGAGGTTGTTGTGGACGGCCACGTCGGAGCCGCCGCCGGAGGTCAGGGCCTGCTCGTAGAGGGCCCGGGCGCGCTCGAGGCGCCCCAGCCGCTTCTCGGCGCGGGCCAGGGCGAAGATCTCGGGGAAGGTCGCGCCGCCCGCCTCGACCCGGGCGCGCAGCCGGGGGAGGGCCAGCTCCCACTCCCCCGTGTTCTCGATCGTCCAGACGTCCGCGGCGCGGGTCTCCCAGAAGCGGCCCAGGGAGAAGAGCATCGAGGTCGCCGGCACGGTCAGGCCCACCACCGCCACGGTGGCCAGCAGGGCGATCCTCCTGGGCCACTGCAGGTAGGCCCAGACGGCGATCGCCGGCAGCAGCAGCGCGGGGAGGAGGCCGAGGCCCAGGAAGAAGGGCACGGCGAAGAGGAGCAGCGCGACGACCGTCGTCTGCAGGTAGCTCGTTCCGCGGGGGAAGCGGTGGTGGAAGTCGTGGAGGAAGAGGCGCAGGCGGGAGAGCACCGTCACCGCGAAGAAGGCCAGCAGGGCGAAGAGGAGCGCGACCAGGACCAGCGCCAGGGCGTTCGCCTGCAGGGCGCGCCGCTCGGGCAGGGAGGTGAAGCGCTTGCCCACGGCCGAGAAGGTGGCGGAGAGGATCTGTCCGACCGAGCCCGGGGACTCGAGGAGGGTGGCCCGGGCCAGGAACTGCTCGGCCTCGGGGAGGGCCGGCGAGAGCTGCACCGCGAGCTCGGCCTTGCGCAGGGCCTCGGCCCCCCGGCCGTTCTCGAGATCGATCCGCCCCTCGCGGATCAGGGCCGCGGAGACGGTCGGGAGGTTCTCGAGCGCCAGGGTCTCGCGCAGCTTCGCGATGGCCTCCTCGCGCGCCTTCGCCTGGGAGGGATCCATCTCGGCCAGGTCGGCCCGCCGCGCGCTCCACAGCGCGAGGACGTCGGAGGGCCTCTGTTCGGGGAGGATCAGCTCCACCGGCCCCTGGGGCTGCTCCTCCTCCCCGGCGGCCTCCCCCTCGGCCACGGCCTCCGCCGGGTCGCCCTCGGCGGCCGCCTCGCCGGGCTCGGCCTCGGCGGCGGGCTCGGGGGCGGGGGCCGGCGCCTCCTTCACGGCGGGCGGCTCGGGGGTGGGCTCCGGGGCCGGGGCCTCCGGCACCACCCCCCACTGCACTCCCGCGGCCGGCGCGGTGGTCGTCGTCGGCTTGCGCTCGGCGGGGGCGTCGCCCGCCTCCCGGGCCGCGCGCTCGTAGACCGAGCGGTAGCTGCGCTCGTCGGGGAGGGCGTCCACCGGCGCGACGTCCGGCTCGGACTCGGGGACGTCGGCCGCGCTCCCCGGACCCTCGTCCTCCTCCTCCTCCTCCTCCTCTTCGGGCTCGTCGGGCGGGAGCTCGAGCTCCCAGCTCCCCTGAGCCAGCGCCAACCGTGCCGGCAGCGCCGTCAGGGCGAGCCCGGCGACGAGCGCCGGCAGGAGAATGGATTGCGACCTCATCCGCGGCACGATAGCACACCGAAAACCTCGAAAGGAGCAGCCTTGCACGCCGGAAGCGCCGGCCTCCTGCTCCCTTCCCCCATCCGCGAGGCCGCCATGTCCTACCAGCCCACCGAAGAAGAGCTCGCCCCGCACCGGGAGGCCGAGGCGGCCCTCGGCCGCTTCCTGGCCCTGATGCACCGGCTGCGCGCGCCCGGGGGCTGCCCCTGGGATCGGGAGCAGACCCTGGAGAGCCTGCGCCCCTACCTCCTCGAGGAGACCTACGAGGTGCTCGAGGCGATCGACACCGGCGACGATCACCACCACCTCGAGGAGCTCGGCGACCTGCTCCTGCAGATCGTCTTCCACGCGGAGATCGCCTCCGAGGAGGGCCGCTGGGGGATGGCGGAGATCGTCGACGGCATCACCGAGAAGCTCTACCTGCGTCACCCCCACGTCTTCGGGGGGGAGCAGGCGGGCGATGCGTCCGAGGCCTTCGAGCGCTGGGAGCAGGTCAAGGCGAAGGAGAAGGAGGCCCGGGGGCGCAAGCGGGAGAGCGTCATCGACGGCGTGCCCCGGGCGGCGCCCGCCCTGATGCGGGCCGAGCGGATCGGGGACAAGGCCTCCTCGGTGGGCTTCGACTGGCCGGACCTCTCGGGGGTCCGCGCCAAGCTCGACGAGGAGCTGGCCGAGCTCGACGAGGCCCTCGAGGCCGGCGAGCCGGCGGCGGTGCAGGCCGAGGTGGGGGACCTCCTCCTGACGGTGGCCAACCTCGCCCGCAAGGCCGGCGTCCACCCCGAGGACGCCCTGCGGGAGGCCAACGCCCGCTTCGAGACCCGCTTCCGGGAGGTCGAGGAGCGGCTGCGCCACGCCGGGGTCACCGCCGGGGAGCTGCCCCTCGAGGAGCTGGAGGCCCACTGGCAGGAGGCCAAGAAGGTCGTGGGTTAGGAGGGGGTTGCCCACCCCCTGGGGGCACTTGCCCACACCCGCTGTGGGCAAGGTGTGCGGTCACCTGTGGGTTGGACGCGGTGCGTCCAGAGACCGGGCTCGTCGAGCGGGACCGATCGAAATGCCCAGAACCTGGGCAACGCCCCGCTAGCGATCCGCGAGGCCGGGGAGCCCCGGCAGCCCCCGGGCCTTGCGCACGCCCCGGAGGATCGCCCTCGAGACCGCCTCTGCGGCCGCGATCCCCAGGGAGAGCTCCTCCGGCTCGGGGCCGTCTCCGGCCTTGCCCGCGGTGGTCAGCACGACGCAGAGGTCGCCGTCGACCGCGGTCTCGGCGGGGCGGATGGTGCGGGAGAGCCCGTGGCTGGCGAGGCGGGCCACCCGGGCGGCGCCGATCCGGGAGAGGGGCTGGTCGGTGACGACCAGACAGAGCGTCGTATTGCCGCCTCCGTAGCGCCGGGTGGCCAGGCCACCCAGGAGGAGCTTCTCGGTGGAGGCGAAGCGGCGGCTGCGCTCCGAGCGCCGGACCCCGGCCACGATCTCGCTGCCGCGGGCGGGATCGACCACGTCCCCGAAGGCGTTGACCACGGCCAGCGCCCCGACCCGGCCGCCGGTGGGGAGCTGGAGCAGGACCGAGCCCACCCCACCCTTCATGGCCAGCGCGTGCCCCGCGCACTTGCCGACGCTGGCGCCGGCGCCCGCTCCCACGCTGCCCTCCTTCACCGGCGCGGCGCTGGCCGCGGCCGCCGCCGCCCGGCCGAGGGCCGCGTCGGGGCGCACCCCGGCGCCGGCCACCGGCAGATCGAAGAGGATCGCGGTGGGGACCACCGGCACCCGCTGCCCGGGGCTCACCGGCAGCCCCACCCCCGCCTCCTCGAGGTGCTCCTGGACGCCGCGCCCGGCCGCGAGGCCGTAGGCCGAGCCCCCGGCGAAGCAGATCGCGTGGATCAGGCCGTTGACGTGGGCCGGCTCGAGGGCCCCGAACTGCCGGGTGCTCGCCGCGTCGCCGCCGAGGTGCGCGGCGCCGCTGACCGGCGCGTCGAAGAGCACCGCGGTGACGCCGCTGGCGCCCCCTGCGTGCCGGGCGTGCCCCACCCTGACCCCCGGGATTCCCGTCAGGCCACCCCGTAGCTGCTTCAGGCTCATCGCCCCTCCTCTCTCTGGGGACTGGTCTCGGGAGCGCACGATCAGGCCCTGCCCAGGCGCCGACGCAGGGAGCCGAGCAGGGCCCGGGCCTCGGGGCTCTTCAGCGCCAGGGTCACGCCGGCGTAGGTCCCCGCCCCGGCGACCACGGCCAGCAGCAGGACACCGACGTTCCGCAGCAGCAGGAGGTCGAGGGCGCCGGCCCCGGCCTCCCAGCGCCCGAGGGAGGCCACCCCCCAGGCCGCCGCGCCGGTCAGGAGGGCGCCGAGCGCCGCCCGGAGGCCGGAGCCCAGCACCCGGGAGAGGCCGAGGCGCCCGAACTTGCGCCGCAGCAGGAGCAGGTTCGCGGCCAGGTTCACCCAGGCCGTCACCGACACCGCCAGGGCGATGCCCACGTGCCCCTGGCCCGGCATCCAGAAGAGGGCGAGGGCCACGAAGGAGAGCACCGAGATCACCCCCACCAGCACCGGGGTGCGGGTGTCCTCCAGGGCGTAGAAGCCCTGGACCACGATCCGGCTGCAGCCGATGGCCGGCAGGCCACCCGCGTAGGCCAGGAGGGCGGCCGCGGTGGCCGCGCTGTCGCTGACCCCGAAGGCGCCCCGCTGGAAGACCACCGCCACCGTCGGCAGGGCCAGGGCCGCCAGCCCGGCGGTCGCGGGCAGGGTCACGTAGAGGACCTGCCGCAGGGAGGAGGCCAGGGTCGCCCGGTAGGCCTCCCGGTCGCCGGCCTTGGCGTGGCGGGCGAGGGCCGGGAGCGAGGCGACGGCGATGGAGACGGCGAAGATGCCGAGCGGCAGCTCGATCAGGACGTTGGCGCTGTAGAGCCAGGTGATCGCGCCCGGCCCGACCGAGGCCGCGAAGGCCCGGGAGACCAGGAGGTTCACCTGGTGGATGGACGCGGCCAGGGTGGCCGGGGCCATGAGGAGGGCGAGGCGCCGCACGTGGGGATCCGCGAGCGCGAGGGAGGGTCGGGGCGTCATCCCCGCTCGCTTCAGGGCCAGGAAGTTCGCCCCGAGCTGCAGCGCCCCGCCGATCAGCGCGGCCCAGGCCAGGGCCATCAGCCCCGACTCCACGCCGCCGCTGCCCCAGAGCATCACCCAGAGGCAGGCCACGATCAGGGAGAGGTTGAGGAAGACCTGGCAGACCGCCGGGACGAAGAAGCGCCCCAGGGTGTTCAGCGCCCCCATGAAGAGGGCGGTCAGCCCGATGAACCAGAGGTAGGGGAAGGCCACCCGGCCCACCTCCACGGCGCGGGCCTTGCGGGCCTCCTCCCAGCTCCCCGCCAGCACCTCGATGATCCAGGGCATGAAGACGATGCCCAGGACGCAGAGGAGCAGCAGGAGCAGGGCCGCGGCGCCGAGGGCCCGGCCGGTGAAGCGCCGGGCCTCCTCGCGCCCCTCCTGCAGGCGGCCGGTGAAGATGGGGACGAAGGAGACGGTGAGGGAGCCCTCGCCCACCAGGCGGCGCAGGGCGTTGGGCAGGGTCCAGGCCAGCAGCCAGATGTCGGAGAGGGCGGTGCCGAAGACCGCCACCACCGCCGCGTCCCGCACGAAGCCCGTGATCCGGCTGGTGAGGGTGCCGGCGGCGAAGATGCCCGCGTTGTGGGCGATGCGCCCTCCCCCGCTGGCGGCCGCTCCCGCCTCCTCTTGCCTCTTCTCTTGCGTCATGCGATCGCCGAGCCGGAACCCTGGAGCAGGGCCCTCCTCCCGGTCAACAACCCCTGGGGGGGACCGCTTCCCGGCCGGCCGCCCGGGGCCTCGGTGTTCCCTTGACAGGCGGGGGCCGCGACTGCTACTTGGCCCGGCTCCATGGTCGGATTCTCCGGCCGTAAGCCTACGAATTCGTTTCACGAGAGGTAGTCCGTGGCCAATCACAAGAGCGCAGCCAAGGCCTCGCGCCGGGCCGATGCCCGCCGTGCCCAGAACATGCACTACAAGAGCACCATGCGCACCAAGGTGAAGCAGGTGCGTGCGGCCCTCGCCGAGTCCTCCCTGGACGTGGCGAAGACCGCCCTCAAGGATGCCGTCCGCTACATCGACCACGTCGCCAGCAAGGGCGTGATCCACAAGCGGGCCGCCTCCCGGAAGATCTCGCGCCTCGCGCGCGCGGTCGCCGGCCTCGAGAAGTAGTCGTAACTCCGCGCGGGCTTCGAGGGCCTCGAGCCTTCAGGAGCCCGCGGCGACGAGAGCCGACCAGGCCTCGTCCACCAGGCGCTCGGCCAGCCGCTCGAGCGCCCTGCGACGGTTGGACTCCGTCCGCTCGGGGCCGCCGCCGGCCTCGAAGGGCTCGCTGGC